>NZ_JACNDD010000111.1:0-22086 GCF_017351395.1 Pseudomonas sp. FW305-28 | reverse complement strand
AAGCTCCCCTTTAATTTTGTCGTCGCGTGCTCTTTTTTTATTATTGAGGGGCGGCCTGTTGTTGTTTTTGGTAGCCGTGGCCCTTTACCGCTGTTTTTGGCGATCCCCATCCGGGATCAAGAGCAAACGTATTTTTTTGAGCGCTGATCTGCTTTTTCGCCTGGCGATCCAACCGATTCGGGAGCTACCTGAAGGTAGTTTTATTGTTCTCTGCCCGGTTGCGGGTTGCTCCTGGAAGCACCCTGAAAAGCACATCTTCTCCAAAAAAATCTGTTAGCTGCGTCTCTGCCGTGTTGTTTTTGTTATGTCAGAGTCGTTTCGTCTTGTTTTTATTGGGTTTGCTGCGTTTTTTTATTCTTGTTATGCAAGAGATATAGCAGGTGGCGTGCCAACTTTTAAAAATCTATATAAATCAAACGTTTGTGATTTTTGTCTGAAAATTCTGACCGACCAAACCTGACAAATTGTTTCCGTGTTACTCGTTTCGCCCCTGTTACAAAGCCGGCGGTAACACCTCAGTGTGCGTTGCGGGCCTTGGCCACGCGCGAACCACTCGGGCGGCCGAGCACATCACAAATCTGTCGGCCCGCGGCGATCAGTGCGTCCAGGTCGACACCGGTTTCGATACCCAGCCCGTCGAGCAGGTACAGCACGTCTTCGGTGGCGACGTTACCGCTGGCGCCCTTGGCGTACGGGCAACCGCCAAGGCCGGCGATGGAACTGTCGAACACCGCGATGCCTTCCAGCAGGCTGGCGTAGACATTGGCCATGGCCTGGCCGTAGGTATCGTGGAAGTGTCCAGCGAGTTTGTCCCGAGGCACCTCGGCGCCTACCACTTCGAATAGCCTGCGTGTGGCGCGAGCGGTACCGGTGCCGATGGTGTCGCCCAGGGAGACCTCGTAGCAGCCCATCGCATACAGCTCCCGGGCGACCCACGCCACCTGCTCAGGCTTGACCGCCCCTTCATAGGGGCAACCCAGCACGCAGGACACGTAGCCGCGCACACTGACACCGTGCTGTTTTGCGGCCGCCATGATCGGCGCGAAGCGCTCCAGGCTGTCCTTGATGGAGCAGTTGATGTTGCGCTGGGAAAACGCTTCGGACGCGGCGGCGAACACCGCCACCTCTTTCACGCCCGCCGCCAGCGCATCTTCAAACCCCCGCAGGTTCGGCGCCAGGGCGCCATAGGTCACACCGGGCTTGCGCTGGATCTGCGCGAACACCTCGGCGGACCCGGCCATTTGCGGCACCCACTTGGGCGAGACAAAACTGCCGACTTCGATATAGCCCAGGCCGGCGGCGCTCAGGGCATCCACCAGGCGCACCTTGTCGGCGACGCTGATGGGCTGTGCTTCGTTCTGCAGCCCGTCGCGGGGGCCGACTTCGATCAAGCGTACAAAGGAGGGGAGGGACATGGGGATTGACCTGTGGTGAGTTGCCAATATGTCGAGCGCAATGATGAACCCATTGTGGGAGCGAGCTTGCTCGCGATAGCGGTGTGTCAGCCACATCAACTCCAACTGATCCGACGCTATCGCGAGCAAGCTCGCTCCCACAGGGAGAATGTTACTGGACGGTTTTCTCGCCCTCGATCGTCTGCTCTAACGCCTGGATGCAGCGTTCTTCGGCGGTGTCGAGTTCCAGTTTCATCTGTTCGATGTCCAGCAATTGCTGTTCGAGCTGTTCCCGGCGCTCGGCGATTTTCGCCAGCATGCTGTGCAGCTGTTTCTGATTGCCGCTGGAGGGGTCGTAGAGTTCGATCAGCTCGCGGCACTCGGCCAGGGAAAAGCCAATGCGCTTGCCGCGCAGGATCAGCTTCAGGCTGACCTTGTCCCGCGGCGAATAAATGCGCTCCTGGCCCCGTCGCTCCGGGCTCAACAGGCCTTGTTCTTCATAGAAACGGATGGCCCGTGTGGTGATATCCAATTCGCGGGCGAGGTCGGAGATGCTGTAGGTCTGGCTGCTCATGGAAGCGCTCGAAACGAAAGGGGCTGGCGCTAAGCTAAAGGCAGGTTGACGTTCGCGTCAAGCAGTGAGGTTCTGCACACAAAACCCTGTGGGAGCGAGCTTGCTCGCGATGGCGTCGGACCAGTCGCCATGGATATTGGCCGGTCTACCGCTATCGCGAGCAAGCTCGCTCCCACCGTTTCGATCTTTTAAACCTTATCGAGCTTCTTCTCATGGGCCGTCACCTGTTGGCACAGCTCGATCATCTGCTCGCGCATCCAGCGGTTGGCCGGGTCCTGGTCGGTGCTTTCGTGCCAGTAGAGATGGGTCTCCACCGGGGGCACGTCGTTGACCGGGAGCAGGAAGGCGTGCAAATCGTGACGCCGTGCAAAGCGCTCGGGAACGGTCATGACCATGTCGGTCTGCTGCAGCACCTGGGAGGCCATCAGGTAATGCTGGGAACGCAGGGCGATCTTGCGCTGGATGCCCATCTTGCCGAGGGCCAGGTCGACGTAACCCAGCCCGTTGCGGCGGCTGGAAATGTGCACGTGGGTCTGGGCCAGGTAATCATCGAGGGTGATCTTTTCCTTGCCCGCCAGCGGATGGCCCTTGCGCATGGCGCACACGTAGCGATCTTCCATCAACTTGACGTGGCGCACCTGTGGGTCGGTGTTGAGCGGCGCGTCCACGGCGAAGTCGAGGCGGCCGGCGGCCAGTTCCTTGGTGGTTTCACGGCGCTTGGACAGGAAGCTCTCGATCGCCACGGTCGGCGCCAGGCGGCGCAGGCGCTGGAACAGCAGCGGCAGGATCACGCCTTCGGTGAGGTCGGTCATGCTGATGCGGTAGGTCTTGACGGCCTGCAGCGGGTTGAAGATCCGGCTTTCCTGCACCGACACCCGCAGCAGCGACAAGGCATTGCGCACCGGGCCGATGATGTTCTGGGCCATGGGCGTCGGCACCATCCCTTGGGCGGTGCGCACGAAGAGCGGGTCGTTGAAGGTCTCGCGAAGACGCGCCAGGGCATTGGACACCGCTGGCTGAGTGATGCCGACGATCTGCCCGGCGCGGGTCAGGTTGGCTTCGGTGTAGATCGCATCGAAGACAATGAAAAGGTTGAGGTCGACCTTGCTCAGATTCATGGCGCTGCACTCTTATTTTTGGGCTTGTTCTTAGGCTTGTTGTGAGGTGCCGGGTGGCGATGCGAATCAGTGAAACATATATCGGTGATGAATGTTAATACACGCCGAGAATAGGTTAGGTAAATTTTCGTAGCTGAACTAGCATCGATTTCATGACCTAAAACAACCTCTGCCAAGAAGGTGCTGCTCATGGATTTTGCCTATTCCCCCAAGGTTCAGGAACTGCGTGAACGCGTCACGGCGTTCATGGATGCCTACGTCTACCCGGCCGAAGCAGTGTTCGAACGACAAGTGGCCGAGGGCGACCGCTGGCAACCCACGGCCATCATGGAAGAGCTCAAGGCCAAGGCCAAGGCAGAAGGCCTGTGGAACCTGTTTCTGCCGGAGTCCGAGTTGGGCGCCGGCCTGACCAATCTGGAATATGCGCCGCTGGCAGAGATCATGGGGCGCTCGCTGCTGGGGCCGGAGCCGTTCAACTGCTCGGCCCCGGACACCGGCAACATGGAAGTGCTGGTGCGCTACGCCAACGAAGAACAGAAGCAACGCTGGCTCGAGCCGCTGCTGCGCGGCGAGATTCGTTCGGCCTTCGCCATGACCGAACCGGACGTGGCCTCTTCGGACGCCACCAACATGGCTGCCCGCGCCGAGCGTGACGGCGACCAGTGGGTGATCAACGGCAAGAAATGGTGGACCTCGGGCGCCTGCGACCCGCGCTGCAAGATCCTGATCTTCATGGGCCTGAGCAACCCCGATGCGCCGCGCCATGCCCAGCACTCGATGATCCTGGTCCCGGTGGACACCCCTGGGGTCAAGATCGTCCGGCCGCTGCCGGTGTTTGGCTACGACGATGCGCCTCACGGGCATGCCGAAGTGCTGTTCGATAACGTGCGGGTGCCGTACGAAAACGTCCTGCTGGGCGAAGGCCGCGGTTTTGAAATAGCCCAGGGTCGACTGGGCCCAGGCCGGATTCACCACTGCATGCGTTCCATCGGCATGGCCGAACGCGCCTTGGAATTGATGTGCAAACGTGCCGTCAGCCGCACCGCTTTCGGCCAGCCGTTGGCGCGTCTGGGCGGTAACATCGATAAGATCGCCGACTCGCGGATGGAGATCGACATGGCGCGCCTGCTGACGTTGAAGGCGGCGTACATGATGGACACGGTGGGCAATAAGGTGGCGAAAAGTGAAATCGCCCAGATCAAGGTCGTCGCGCCGAACGTGGCCTTGAAGGTCATCGACCGGGCGATCCAGATTCACGGTGGTGCCGGGGTTTCCAACGACTTCCCGCTGGCCTACATGTACGCCATGCAACGCACCCTGCGCCTGGCCGACGGCCCGGATGAAGTCCACCGCGCCGCCATCGGCAAGTTCGAGATCGGCAAGTACGTGCCCAAGGAAATGTTGCGTAGCGGGCGCTGAAGGCCTGTTTCACCCTGGCAACGCTATCGCGCTCACCACAAATCCCCTGTGGGGGCGAGCCTGCTCGCGATGGCGTTGGCACATCCAACACTCATGCCAGCTGAACCGCCGCTATCGCGAGCAAGCTCGCTCCCACAGGGAGTGTGGGGTGTGCCCGAGATAGGCGTCGCACCGCCAACCCATTGTGGGAGCGAGCTTGCTCGCGATGGCGGCCTCCAGGACAGTGAGCCTTCTTACTCCTTGACGCTCATGTACTCCTCGGCCCAGCGGATGTAGTCCTCGGGCTGGGTGTAGGTGTGGGTCAGTTCGGTGGCGCTGAGGTCCGACGCCTGGGTGAAGATCTGCCGCTGTTCGCGAAGGCTGTCGTAGGTGGCCTTGATCGCGGCGAAGTAGGCGCCGTGGCCGTCGATGGTCACGCGGACGCCCAAGTCGGCCAGGCGCTTGTCGTCGCGCAGCAGTGGATTGCCGTAGGTGACAAGCATCAACGGCACCGTCAGGTTTTCACTGATTTTTTCCAGATGATCGAAGTCTTGCACGCCCACCATGCAAATCCCGTCGGCCCCGGCACGCTCATATTGCTGGGTCCGGCTGATGATTTCCTGGACTGGCAAGATCCCGGCGTTGGTCCGGGCGATGATCGCCATTTCCGGATCGACGCGTGCTTCCAGCGCTGCCCGAATCTTGCCGACGCCCTCGGCGACACCGATCAGGTCGGTGGATTTACGCCCGAACTGGGCCGGCAGCAGGGTGTCTTCGATGGTCAGCGCCGCGACGCCGGCCCGTTCCAGTTCGATGATGGTGCGCATCACGTTCAGGGCATTGCCGTAGCCATGATCGGCGTCGGCAATGACCGGCAACTGGGCCACGCGACCGATACGGGTGGCCTGTTCGGCAAACTCGCTGAGGGTGATCAGGGCGAAGTCCGGCGCGCCCAATACTTGCAACGACGCGACCGAGCCTCCCAGGATACCTACTTCAAAACCCAGGTCGGCGGCGATGCGCGCCGACATCGGGTCAAACACCGAGGCGGTGTGGTAGCAGGTCTTGGAAGCCAGCAGTTGACGAAAGTTACGACGCAAATCTTGATGGGAAAGCCTGGACATATGAGTTCCACCAATGGAATGGAAAGGCTTGAACAAAAGTGTCAACGCCGAAAGATCCAAAGGCTATCACGTGGCAGGCGTAAAGATGATGACGAATGTGTATGGGCGATGCGTTCGCTGCATGGGAAGAGGCCGCAGACCCGGTAAGTCTGCGGCCAGCGAAAGCGTCCTTGGTGTGTCGCTCAGTCTGAGGTTGGCACGCTCCACAGTTGCTTGATCTCGTGGATGTTTGCAACGTTGAAGCGAGTGGGGAACCCGGGGATTGTGCATTGGATTTCGTTGATCAACTGCGTAGCGGTGTCGATCACCTGAGTGCTGGCTCGCAACAAGGGCGTTTCCTCCCAGTCTTGCATCAGGTTATTCATGTTTTTCTCCTTCTTTTAAATACCGGACAACGAAATGACTATCCGGTGTTGAGCAATGACAACGTGTCTGTGAATAGCGCGATTTCTTGCGTCGCTACACCCGGGTGAAGCGGTCGGTAGTCCTTATCGAAACACCAGGCTTCATCGAGTTTGAGCCAATGTTGCGGATGGACGAGCAGGCTCAATGAGGCCGACATTGATATTGGCGGGATCTGTCTATGGATTTCTTTGAGTGCGGGCATGTACAGCACTTCGCCGGGTGCAAGTTTTAGTCGTCGCGCTTTACCCAGGCGCGGTCTCTTATTCTTTTGCAGCGGTAGGTCGTCGAGTATCTCGCGGGTGATAGTGGTATAGCCGTCACCGCTGTAACCGACGGCATAAATCTCGAAGTCGTGGCTGTGGTTCAGGTTATAGATGAACGTTTCTTTTTCATCAGGGGTTCCTGCCGGTGCCCAGAAATTCAAGCGAAGGGTAAACGAGTCATTGCGGTGCAGAACAAACCCATAGGCGTTGTAGAGGCTGCTGCGTGTATCAAAGCCGTCTCGTTGGATCGTGGCGTACAGATGATCGCTCAACAAAGTGCGATTGTTGGCCAACTGTCGCAGGTCTTCGATAATCCGGGATCTATCTCGTCGCAGGTCATGGGTTTTCAACCGCTCGACAAAGGCTTCCAGTTTCATGCCGCCTGCTCGAACGGTTGGAGCAAGTTGTCCAGGCGCGAATTACGGTGTTTTTTCAGCAGCGCAATGTAGCTCAAGGCGTCCTGGGGATTGGCCCGATAGAGCACCTGGAAGGCTTTCCACGCCACGGCTGGGTGATAGTGGTAGATCAGCTCCCCGGCGACGCGCCTGCGTTCGGGGTCTTGAACCGTTTCGAGCAGCTCCAGGCTCACCAGGTAGCGGGCGGCGCTGTCGTCATGGGGTAGCCAGGCGACCTTGCGTAACGAGGCACGATCGAATACTCCGATGTCTGCACTCCTGTCCGGCAGATTGATCCTGCCTACCAGCCCGGTGTTCGTTTGCGCTGGGCGGCAGTAGTCAAAGAGTGTCCGGCTGCCATCGATCACCAGTGGGTTGTTTTTATCTATGCGTACGGTGTCGGCCTTTTCAAGCCGATGCCCCTCGAGGGTATATCGCTGTACGTCGAAGGGGCGATCAACGGCGAACAGAATACTTCGGCCGGGTATTGAATACAGTTGCGAAGAGACATCGACGGATGTCAGTGGCTTGATGCTGATATTGCCAATGTTCGTGCAATGCAACGTGATGGTGGCCGTGTGCAAGTTGGTAATGTTCATGATGGCTGCACGTCGAGAACGGGCATCGGTAAATGTTGGCTGGTTGTTCAGCTCGGCAATTAATTGATTGATTTGCGCGGTCATGTCCAATGTTTTTATTTGTTCTGCGATCTCTTCAGGCAGCAGGTGCGTGGAAATCAGAGTCTTGATCATGAGCGGGTTCGTTACAGTAGGGCGATGGGCACAAGTATGGTTTTGGGAGGGGGTGGAGGCAATTATGGAATTGTCGGGAAGTATTGCCGATGAACAATACTTGTGTTGTTAAAGACTCGGTAACGCTGCGCTTTTGGTAGGGCGATGAGACCGGCCGCCGGGGCGGCGGTGATCGGATATCGGTGTACGAGGCGCGAGAAAGGGCTACGCTGCCACCGCCTGTTGCCCCTGTCTGGGCAATGCCACGGCGCGCACCGTATCACCCGGTTGCACTTGCAGGCGTTTGGCGGTGAGGCGATCGACGAGCAGGCTGTTGCCATGCAGGCGTGCGCGGGCGCTGGTGACGCGGCAGTTTTCCAGGCGCCGGTTGTGAATCAGCCAGACCGGTGCTTGTTCGTCCGGAGTACCAATGGCCAGGGTCAGTGTCTGGCTGTCGCGTACGCTGCGGATTTTCGACACCGGCGCTTCGATCACCGGGCCGCCGTCGAAAATGTCGATGTAGCCCCTATGGCTGAAACCTTCGGCGCTGAGGATTTTCAGGGCCGGTTCGGTGTTCGGGTGAGCCTTGCCGATCACCGCCTGGGCCTGTTCGGTGAGCAGGCAGGTGTACAGCGGCTGGCGTGGCATCAGCTCGGCGATGAACGACTTGTTGCCCATCCCGGACAACTGGTCGGCGTAGCTGAAATCCTTCTGGAAAAAATGCCGTCCCAGGCTGTCCCAGAACGGCGAACAGCCTTGTTCGTCGGCATGGCCCCGCAGCTCGGCAATGAGTTTTTCGCCGAACAGCTGGGAAAACTCGGCCACGAACAGCAGACGCGCCAGGGACAGCAGGCGCCCGTTGTGCCCGTGGCGTTGCTCGGGGTGCAGGAACAACGAGCAGATTTCCGATTGCCCGGACATCTCGTTGTTGAGAAACAGCGTCGGGATCTGCCGCTGGATTCCCAACTCCGGCGCCGAACTGACCGTGACCCCGACCCGATAGTTGTACCAGGGCTCACGCAGCCCCACCGCCCCGGTCAGGGCGCTGATGCCCACCACCTGCCGGTCATCGTCTTCGAGCACGAACAGGTAGTCGGCGTCGGCACGTTCGACTTGGCCGGCGAAGGTCCGCTGGGCCCAGCGAACGCGGTGGGCCAGACGCTCTTCGTTGGCCGGCAGGCTGGTAAACCCAGGGCCCGCGCAACGGGCCAGGTCCAGCAAGGCAGGCAGATCGGTGAGGGCCACCGGACGGACAATCATGATGCAGCTCCTTCATCGTGTCGGTCCAAACGTCGGTGCAGGCCATGGGATCGAGTGAGGTTCATAGGGCAATCACCCGGATCCGCGCGCCATCCTGGATGTCCAGGGCCGTCAGCATGGCGGGCGACAGTGCCACAGGGCCGTCGGCGCCGACGTCCAGCTCGGCGACGATGGCCCGGTAGCTGGCAAGGTGCTCGTTGCTCACCAGGTACAGGCCCCGTGCGTCAATCTGCGGGCTCTGCCTGGCCGTAGTGGTGCGACTTTGCGTGATGGAACGGATATTGGCGATACGGGCATGCAAGGTCGGCCCGCCGTCGAAGATATCGACGTAGCTGTTGGTCTCGAAACCCTCGCGCTCGAGGATGTCGAAGGCTTCCTGGCCGTCGGGATGCACCCGGCCGATGCAGGCCTGGGCTGCGGGTGGCAGCATGGGCACGTAGATCGGGTACTGCGGCATCAGCTCGGCGAGAAAGGTCCGGCTTTGCAAGCCACACAACCGTTCGGCTTCGACGTAGGGCAGGTCGAAGAAGTGCTGGCCGATGGCGTCCCAGAAGGGCGACTGGCCGTCTTCGCTGCTGAAACCGACGATTTCGGTGATGACCGATTCGGCAAAACGCTGGGGGTGGGCGGCGATGAACATCAGCCGGGCCCGGGACAGCAGCTCTGATTCCGGCGTGCGCACCCGTCCGGCGTCGATGTGGAAGCCACGCAGCAGTGTTTGCCCGTTGAGGTCCTGGCACAGTGACAACGCGGGTACGCCGTGCTGGATGTTCAACTCCCGGGATTCGCTGGAAAACGGCCGGTTGCGCAGGCTGTAGAACGGTTCGTTGCAACCGGTGCTGGAGAGGATTTCCGAACAACCGACCAGGCGTCCGGATTCCAGGTCCTGCAAGACGAAAAAGTAATTCTCGGCCCCCGGCCCCTGCGCATCGGCGGCGAACGAGGCGCACGAGTCGAGGATTTTTTCCTCCAGCCGCCGGGTATCGTCCGGCAGCGACGTGACGCCCACCAGGCTGTCACGGGCCAGTCGTTGCAGTTGCGGCAGATCGGCTAATTGAACTGGACGTAAGGCCAGCATGGATTGCACTCCTGTTCCCAGAGAACCCGGTGACCGGCACCGGGCTTGACGATCACTGTCGATGTCCACGCGTTACAACCATGGCTGGCCGAACCCTTCGACCGCCGTTTCTCATTGACCCGCCGGATCGGGCAGGGCGGTACGACTGCCGAATTTGTTGAGCAGGCACAGATAGGCCACACCCGCGGCGATCCAGATCAGGCCGAGTTTCTGCGCGGCCACGCCCATGTTGTACATGATGGCCGCGACGATCACGAAGCCGACCAGCGGGCAGATCAAGTGACGAATCAGTTGGCCGGAGCTCTGGCGGCGCCAGTAATGGTTGATGACCGTGATGTGCAGCAACATGAAGCCGCTCAGGGCACCGAAGTTGACCAGGGAGGTCAGGGTGTCCACGGCGTTGATGAACAGGTAGCAGATCAGCAACGACAGCACCGCCACCAGGTAGATGCTCATGTAGGGGGTGTTGTGTTTCGGATGGACCTTGGCCAGCACCTTGGGCAACTGGCCGTCCCGGGCCATGCCGAACAACAGGCGCGACACCGCTGCCTGGGAGGTGATCGCTACCGCTACGCCCCAGGCCAGGGCTGTGGCCACCGCGGTCAAGGTGGCCAGCCAACTGCCGGCCGCCAATTCGGCGATTTCATAGAAGGCGGTATCGGCGGACTTGAAGCCCATGCCGGCTGCCAGATCGGTGGCGATCCAGGTCTGCACCACGAAAATCGCCCCCATCACCAGCAAGGTCACCAACGCAGCCTTGCCGACGCTGCGGCCCGGGTCGCCCTTGATTTCTTCGGCCAGGGTGGAAATGGCGTCGAAGCCCAGGAACGATAGGACCGCGATGGACACGGCTTGCATCAGCAGGGCGAAGTTGAAGTGTTCCGGGCTGTACAGCGGCGCCAGGGTCAGTTGGCCGTGACCGGCCCCGCCGTGCAGGGCATTCCAGGCGTAGAACAGGAAAATCCCCAGCACCACCAGCTGTGCCAGCAGGAAAATGATGTTCATCCGTGCGGTGAACGTGATGCCCCGCAGGTTGACGAAGGTCGCGCTCACCAGGAATGCCAGGATGAAACCGACCTTGGGAATGTCCGGGTACAAATGGTTCAGCGCCATGGCGGCGTAGACATAGAGCAGCGGCGGGATCAGCAGGTAGTCCAGCAGCATCAGCCAGCCAGCGATGAACCCTACGTGTGGGTTAAGGCCTCGTTGCGCGTAGGAATAGACCGAGCCGGCCACCGGAAAGGCCCGGGCCATGCTGCCGTAGCTCAAGGCGGTAAACAGCATCGCCACCATGCCGATGATGTACGCCAGCGGCACCATTCCCGGAGCCTCGGCATTGACGTAGCCATACACGCCGAACGGTGCGATGGGGATCATGAAAATCATCCCGTATACCACCAGGTCTGTCAGCGACAGGCCGCGTTTCAATTCCTGCTTGTAGCCAAATGCCTCGATGCTCATGAGCCGTTTTCCTTTTCAGCTGTGTGGGTTGCGCTTGCTTGCTGTCTGTCGCTGGTAACTTGCCGCTGCCGCTACAGCAGGGGCGCCAGGTAGGCGCTCCAGGTCCGTACCCCCTCGGGGCTGCGCAGTTGGTCGTTGCGCACTTCGATCAGCACCGAATCCAGGCTGCGGCCATCGCCGTGCACCGGGACCGTCATGTCGGTCAGGGGGTTGATCTTGTAGGGCTGGTTGCCCGCTGCCCGCAGCGAATGCCGGCTCAGTCCGTCGACGATGCGCTGGGCGTATTCCTTGGCTTCGCCGAACAGCACGCCGGCTTCCAGGGCGCGCGGCTGGCCATAGAACACCGGGGTGAAACTGTGGATGCCCACCACGCGTACCGGCCGGTTGGCGGCCAGACGTCGGTCGATCAGCGCCCGCAAGCGATCATGGAAAGGATGGAACAGGCACTGCTGGCGATATTCGCGCGTGGCCTCGTCCAGGTCGTGGTTGCCCGGGACCTGGTAGATCTCGCTCTGGGGCGGAATGCTGTCCGGCACGTGCAGCGGGCGGTTGAGGTCGATCAACAGCCGTGAATAATTGGCCGACAGCAAGGTCGCGCCGAGGGTTTCGGACAGGCGTTCGGCCAGCAGCAGCGCGCCGATGTCCCAGGCGATGTGTTCCTGGGACGCGGTTTCATCCAGGCCCAGGTCGTTCAGCGCCGCGGGAATGAAACGGCTGGCGTGTTCGCACACCAGCAGCACCGGGTGGTCGGACTCCTCCCGGGTCAGTCGATAGGCTGGCCTGGTGTAGAGGCCCGATTCAGCACACTCAATAGATTCGTGCATAGTGCTCGCAACGCTCGGCAGGTGAGAGCGCCTGGGTCAAGGCCTGCTCCTGGGCCTTCAAGGCGAAATAGGTTTCGACCAGCGGGCCGGGCAGGGCCTCGAGCAGCGCCCCGCTGTGGCGCAGGCAGTCCAGTGCCTGGGCCAGGGTTGTCGGCAGGGCGATAATGCCACGGGCGCGACGTTGTGTTTCATCCAGCTCATCGGGTATTTCATCGGTGACAGCGTTCAATGCCCATCGGTGCTGGATGCCCAGCCGCCCGGCAATCAACAGCGCGGCCATCGCCAGGTGCGGTGAGGCGGTGGCGTCCATGGCGCGAAACTCCAGGTTGTACTGGTTCGCCAGCGGCTTGCCACCCAGGCTCACGGTCGGGCAGATGCGCAGCGCCGCTTCGCGGTTGCGCTGTCCCAGGCACGCATAGGATGCGCTCCAATGATGAGGTTGCAGGCGCTCGTAGGACAACGGCGTCGGCGCGGTCAGCGCGCACAGCGCCGGCAGATAGTGCAGCACACCCGCGGCCCAATGCTGGCCGAGGCTGGACAAGCCATTGCTGCTGGCGGCGTCATGCAGCACCGGGTCTGCGCTCAGGTCTTGCAGGCTCAGATGCAGATGCACGCCGTTGCACACGGCATTTTCCGAGGTCTTGGGGGCAAAACTCACGTCCAGGCCCATCTGCCGGGCGATCTCGCGGGTGATTTCCCGTACGTTCACTGCCCGATCGGCAGCGGCCACGCCCAGGGTCGGGCGGCAGGTGATCTCGTATTGCTGCTTGCCGTATTCCGGCAGGAACATTTCCGGTTCGACGCCGCCGGCCCGCAGGGCACTGAGCAGCCACCCGGCGAACCCGGCCTGCTGGCGCTGGGCCTGGAGGCTGAAGGCCAGGCGATCAGGCTGCGCAGGCGCGGCAGCCAGGTTGAATTCATGTTCGAACGCGGCGAAAACCTGCAGGCCCAGTTCGCTGCGATAACGCTCCACTTCGTCCTGCAGCAGCGTGCGCGGGCAGGCGCTCCAGGGGCGGCCGTCGGTCTCCCGGATATCGCAATGGATGAAGTCCAGGGCCGGCGCCTGGGCGTCGGGGCCATTGTTGACGGTCACCCGGCTGGACAGGTCCGGTACCAGCCGCAGGTCGCCATAGGCGCCCCAGGGGTTGGTCGAGGCGATGACATCCTGGGGCGTCAACGCGCTGTTGGCCGGCACCCAGCCGCAACCGGCGGTGACGTAGTGAGGCAACTCATCGCTGGGAAACGAGCGCCCGCGGGTCACGCCGATCAGGTCGGTGGTCACCAGGGTCGTGACCGGCAGCGGTGCGAGGAGGGCAGCGGCATCGAGACGGCTCATGGCTGCATCTCCTGCAAACGAGCGAGTACGGTGTCGGTGTCGGTGATCCAGCAGTAGCCCTTGATCGCGTTCAGGCACGCCAGGTGCCGTTGTTCGGTGTGGGTCGCACAGGCGTCTTCCACCAGCGTGACCAGGTAGCCGCGGTCGGCGGCGTCACGCACGGCCATGTCGACGCACTGGTCGGTGACGATTCCGGCGACGATCAGGTGCCGGGTCTGCAGGTTGCGCAGCACGTAATCGATGTTGGTGGAATTGAACACCCCGGAGGAGGTCTTGGGCAGCACGATTTCGTTTTCCTGCGGCGCCAGTTCGGCAATGATCTGCGCCTCGGGGCTGCCCTTGGGCAGGTGCATGTCCGACAGCTTGTGATCCAGGGAGCGGTCGCGGCCATCGGCGGTGAGGCTTTCGATGTGGGTGTGCAACACGTTGTGCTGCGCCGCGCGCATCGCCTCGAGCAAGCGCTGCTGGTTGGGAATGACCTGCTGGCGAGCCCGCTGGAGGAAATACTCGGCCTCGGGGCTGTGCAGGTGGGCATCGAATTGCGGTTCCAGCCAGGCGCGTTGCATGTCTACCAACAGCAGGGCCGTGTGCTGGCGGGTGAACGGCAAATCCCGGGGCGAGTGGTGGGGGAGCGAGAACATCCTTACTTTTCCTCCAGCAGGTGCGTGTTGAATTCCGTGCGCAGGGCGTCGATGCCTTCCAGGCGTTCGGCCAGCTCGGGGCATTGCAGGGTCAGGCAGGCGATCAGGGCCTCGACCTGGGCCAGCGCCGGTACCAGGCTGTCGAAGGCCGACGCCGATTCCACCGGGGCGCTGATGATCAGGTCGGCCAGCTCGCGCAACGGCGAAGCATAGACGTCGCTGAACAGGACGACCCGGGCGTGCCGCGCCTTGGCCGCGCTGGCCACGCGCAGGGCCTGGGCCTGGTAGCGGCGGTAATCGAAAATCAGCACCACGTCCTGGCGCTGCACGTCGAACAGCCGGTCAGGCAGTTGGGCATTGTCTTCCAGGGCAAAACAGCCGGCGCGCAGCAATCGCAAATGGTTGAGCAGGTAATGGGCCAGGAAGCTGCTGAAGCGCCCGCCGAAGCAATGCACCTGGTGGCGGCTGTCGAGCAACCACTGCACGAGAATGCGCACGTCTTCGGGTTGGGTCAGGGCCTGGGTGTCGACGAGATTGCGTTGGCTGGCGGCCAGGTACTGGCTCCAGGTATCGCCTTGCTGCAGTTTGGCCCGCGGTTGCAGCAGCGTGCGAGGGGAGCGCAGGCGATGGTCCATGTCACTGAGCAGCGCATCCTGGAATTCGGCATAACCGCCAAACCCGAGTTTTTTCACCAGCCGCACGATGGTCGGGTCGCTGACGCCGGCATGGTCTGCCAGGCGTGACATCGGACCGAGGCCGTTGCGTGGGTAGTGATCGAGCAGGGCACGTACGACCTTGCGTTCCGACGGCGTCAACACCAGGCCGGGATCGGTGATCAGGTCTCTGAGGGGCGGCATCCGTGCTCCTTGCCTGGATGAATGTTGAATTTCTTTCATAACTCCTGAAAACAGTATTTATGTAGCTGGTGCTACATGTCCAGTGGTTTTTACGTTCCGTTTAAAATGCTCCAAAGTTGTGCGAAAACCCTGTAGGAGTTGGTCTCGGCCAGGTGGAATGAGTATGTCAGGCGTTGTGTCTTGGACATGTCGGACATAGCGCCTTTTTGTCTCAGTTATTTGATTTCGTATAAGGTGCTGTACAACTAAACCCGTGAATATCCCGTCCATGCGACCCGTTCGATTACCCGAGAATCCAGTGTGCAAGCCACTCGCCTGACGTTGATCTGCCACGCCCGCACCGTTTCCCAGAAACAGGCGCGCTTCAGCGTGGACGAAGCGCTGGACGCCGACTGGCTGAGGCGACGCGGGCAGGTCGGGCATGGCTATCGAAACGTCCGGCAACTGCTGTGCGGGCCGGAACTGCGCACTCGCCAGACGGCCGCGCTGTTCGGCGACGAGTTTGAGGTGGACCCGGCCCTGGCCGATTGCGATCTGGGACGCTGGCGCGGGTTGTCCATCGATGAATTGCTCAAGGTGGAACCGCAGGCCCTGCAAACCTGGCTCGACGATGCCGAGGCGGCCCCCCATGGCGGTGAATCCGTCGCCCGGTTGTGTCGCCGGGTCGGGGATTGGCTGGCCAGCCTGGAAACCCGACCGGGGCATCTGCTGGCCGTCACCCATCCCTTCGTGATCCGCGCAGCCTTGATGAACGTCTTGGGCTGCCCGGCCGCCACCTTCAATCGAATCGACATTGAGCCGTTGTCCACCCTGGAGTTGCGTTTCAACGGCGTATGGCGATTTCGCACCCAGGAACCTGGCCAGGAGTCGCCGCGATGAAAATGCTGTCAGTCATTGGCATTGGGGCCGGCGATCCGGATCACCTGACGATGCAGGCTGTGAAAGCCTTGAACCGTTTGGACGTGGTCTTCCTCATGGACAAGGGCCCGGCCAAGGACAAACTGTTGGACCTGCGGCGCGAAATTTGTCGACGCTACATCGTTGATCGCACCTACCGTTTCGTCGAAACCTACAACCCGGAACGCCAACGCGGCGACCTGGACTACAAGGACAGCGTCGAAGCGCTGAACCGTGCGAAACAGGCCACCTTCGAACGCTTGATCGATGAAGAACTGTCCGACGGGGAGCATGGCGGTTTTCTGGTGTGGGGCGATCCAGCGTTGTACGACAGTACCGTGCGCATCCTGCAGGCTATTCTCGACGGGGGCCGTTGCGCCTTCGAATTCGAGGTGATCCCCGGCATCACCAGTGTCCAGGCCCTGGCCGCCCGGCATAAAGTGCCGTTGAACAGCATTGGTGGTGCGCTGGAAATCACCACCGGACGCCGCTTGGCGGCAGGGCAGGTGGGCGACGCGGCGAGCGTGGTGGTGATGCTCGATGCCGAGGATGCCTACCGCCAGGTGAGTGATCCCGATACGCAGATTTACTGGGGCGCCTATGTGGGGACGCCGGATGAAATCCTGATCGCCGGCCGGCTGGGGGACGTGGCCGATGACATCGAACGCACCCGCAAGGCCGCGCGAACAGCCAATGGGTGGATCATGGATACGTATTTGTTGCGTAAGCCTCAATGATGCCGCCATCAACCTGTGGCGAGAGGTAGGTGGGAGCAAGGCTTGCCCGCGATACAGGCGATGTAGGTCTTCCAGAAATCGAGGCGCTCATATCGCGAGCAAGCTTTGCTCCCACCTTATTCCCTCGCCCTGACAGCGTTCGACAGCTTCATCGCCAGTAGGCTATTTACCCCCGCCCAAACCGCTCCCGATACACCGACGGCGCCAACCCCACGACGCTGCGAAACGCCACGCGAAAGCTTTCCACCGAGCGGTAGCCACACAGTTGCGCGATGTTGTCGGTGTTGTCGCCGGTGCTTTCCAGCAGTTCGCGAGCCCGGGCCAGGCGTTCGTGTTGCAGCCAGGCCTTGGGCGACACGCCGCAGGCCTGGGTGAAGTGGCGCAGGAAGGTGCGTTCGCTCATGGCCGCCTGGCTGGCCAGTTCGCGCACACCGAGGGGTTCGTGCAGGCGCTCACGGGCCCATTGCATGACGCTCGACAGGTCGCTGCGTGGCGTACGGCTGACCGGCGAAGGAATGAACTGCGCCTGGCCACCCGTACGTTGTGGTGACATGACCAAACGGCGCGCTACGGTGTTGGCGACCTGGACGCCATAATCCCGTGCCACCAGGTGCAGGCAGGCATCGATGCCGGCAGCGCTGCCTGCCGAAGTGATGACCTGTCCTGAGTCCACGTACAGCACATCCGGGTCGACCCGGACGGCGGGAAAACTCTTGGCCAGTTCGTCGGTGTAGCGCCAGTGAGTCGTGGCGCCCAGGCCATCGAGCAGCCCGGCGGCGGCGAGTACGAAGGCCCCGGAGCAGATCGACAGCAGGCGCGCCCCACGGGCGTGGGCCCGGCGTAGTGCATCGAGCAACGCCTCGGAAGGTGGCTCGCTGCGGCTGCGCCAGCCTGGCACGACAATGGTCCGGGCGGTTTCGAGCAGTTCCATGCCGCCATCGGCCAATACCTGGAAGCCACCCATGGCGCGCATCGGACCGTCATCGACCGCGACGATCCGATGCTCGTACCAGGGGAAATCGAATTCCGGCCGCTCCAATCCGAAGATTTCGACGGCAACGCCGAATTCAAAGGTGCATAGGCCGTCGTAGGCAAGGATCGCGACCAGACCTGGGAGAGGCTGCATTTGTCGGAAAATTCCCACAGAGTGTCTTGTACGCCACTGTAGCCGTAAGCTTCGGGGGGATAAAGTCTCTTCACGCCTTTATCTACCCTTGGAGTACACCCCCATGACTAGCCTGGTTCGCGAAGTGCCTGCCGCCCCTTCCGATATCGCCCTACAGCATTTCAGCCGTCGTCTGTCATTCGAAACGGATTGTTCCGACGTTCACGCCAGTCAACAGGCCGGCAATGTCGATTTTGTGCTGGTGGATGTACGCGGGCCGCTGGCCTACGAACGCGGCCACGTCCCCGGGGCGATCAACCTGCCGACCCGCACGCTCACCGCCCAGGCATTGGCCGCCTATGCCAAGACCAGCCTGTTCGTGGTGTATTGCGCCGGCCCCCACTGCAATGGTGCGAACAAGGCGGCGGTGCGTCTGGCGACCTTGGGGTATCCGGTCAAGGAAATGATCGGTGGCGTCATGGGGTGGCTCGATGAAGGCTTTCGCCTGACCGGCTTGGTGGAGCGCGTGGCGGACGAGGCGATCCGCTGCGACTGCTGACTTTTTGCCCTGCGTGGCTATCCCGGCATTCATGCCGGGATGCCCGCTGCGCAAATGCCTGTGATCGGCCAGCGTGGTTTAACGGGGCGCCCCAGATCAAAATCAAACGCGAGGCGGCCATATAGCCGGCCTGGTTCAGAGTGAACGCGTTCACCCTGTGGGAGCGAGCTTGCTCGCGAAGGCGATGTAACTGTCGATGAGGATGCTGAGCAAGCTCGCTTCTCAGGGAAGCTTTATTGCTCTTCGAGCCCGCGCTGTTCAATCACCCCAAAAAACATCCGCCACATCCTGGACCATGATCCGGGCGATGTTGGCGATGTTGGCGATGTTGGTGATGGTGTTGATGTCGGCCTCGGCTGAATCGCGCAGGGTAGTACAGGCCATGAGTGCGAAACCCTCCCCACTGACCAAAGCCAGCAGGTGAACCAGACTATAGAAGGGGGGGTGAGGCAACAACCGACCTGTAGGACGCCCACAAACCCAGTGGCGAGGGAGCTTGCTCCCGCTCGGTGGCGCAGCTGCCGTAAACCCTGGGCATGGGGTTGGTCTGACGAAAAGAGGGGGCTGCTTCGCAGCCCAGCGGGAGCAAGCTCCCTCGCCACGGTGAGTGAATTCCTACGAGATTTTCAGAAGGCCAGAGGAGCAATTGATTTCAGAAGCGGAACGCGGAGCGTCAAAAACTTGTGGGAGCGAGCTTGCTCGCGATGACGTCGTCACAATCGACATCACCGCAAACTGATCCTCCGCTTTCGCGAGCAAGCTCGCTCCCACAGTTGGGGCGGAGTACGACAAAGAGACAGGCCGGCTATAAGGCTGCCTCGCTTTGGCCTGTTACAAATCAAGCTATTTTTATAACTAATTGTCGCTTCTACACAATTCCCCTCCTGAGCACCCCTCTAGACTCCCGGCCACTTCGGTTCCTCGTTGACCGAACCTGCCTACGAATCTGCCAATAATTGCCAATAAAAACCCCTGCACACTCAGGAGCGAAAATGAAGAAGCTAGCCATGTTCGGTGCCCTGGCACTGTCCGTGTTGTCCCTGTCGGCCGTGGCCGAAGACGCCAAGCCGATCCGCCTCGGGATCGAAGCCGGTTACCCGCCTTTTTCGATGAAAACCCCCGACGGCAAGCTGGCCGGCTTCGATGTCGATATCGGCGATGCGCTGTGTGAACAGATGAAGGTCAAGTGCGTCTGGGTCGAGCAGGAGTTCGATGGCCTGATCCCTGCGCTGAAAGTGAAGAAAATCGACGCGATCCTGTCGTCCATGACCATCACCGACGATCGCAAGAAAAACGTCGATTTCACCATCAAGTACTACCACACCCCAGCGCGCTTCGTGATGAAGGAAGGCTCCAACATCAAGGACCCACTGACCGAACTCAAGGGCAAGAAAGTCGGTGTGCTGCGCGCCAGCACCCATGACCGTTTCGCCACTGAAGTGCTGGTGCCCGCCGGCATCGACCTGGTGCGCTACGGCTCCCAGCAGGAAGCCAACCTGGACATGGTCGCCGGCCGCCTCGACGCCATGCTGGCCGACTCGGTGAACCTCGACGAAGGTTTCCTGAAAACCGACGCCGGCAAAGGTTTCGCCTTCGTCGGCCCGACCTATGAAGATGCGAAATACTTCGGCGGCGGTGCCGGCATTGCGGTGCGCAAGGGCGATAAGGCCCTGGCCGATCAATTCAACGCAGCCATCACCGAAGTCCGCGCCAACGGCACGTACAAGAAAGTGCAGGACAAATACTTCGCATTTGACGTCTACGGGAATTAATCGCTGACCCCCGAGGTGGCCCGTCGTTGACCCGGCCGGCCACCTTTTTCATGGGCGATTGTTTACCCTGCGCCTATCGTAATGCCGCCATCCGGAGTTCCTCATGCAACGCATCGACCATACCCTGCCATGGAGCCACCTGGGCACCGAGCGCCGGCTCAGTGTGTTTCGCTACGGCCATGGGCCGCGCAAGGCCTACATCCAGGCCAGCCTGCACGCCGATGAATTGCCGGGCATGCGCACCGCCTGGGAACTGAAGCAGCGGCTCAACGACCTTGAGGCCCAAGGCTTGCTCAAGGGGGTCATCGAACTGGTGCCGGTGGCCAACCCCATCGGCCTGGATCAACACCTGCAAAGCGCCCACATGGGGCGTTTCGAACTGGGCAGCGGCAAGAATTTCAACCGTTCCTTCGTGGAGCTCAGTGCGCCGGTGGCGCAACGCATCGGTGATCGCCTGGGGGACGACCCGGCCGCCAATATCACCTTGATCCGCCAGACCATGGCCGAGGTCCTCGATGACTTGCCGCCACCCCCTTCGCAACTCGAAGCGCTGCATCGCCTGCTGCTGCGCCATGCCTGCGATGCCGACATCACCCTGGACTTGCATTGCGATTTCGAGGCAGCGATCCATTTGTATGCCTTGCCACAGCAGTGGCCGCAGTGGCGTTCTTTGGCCGCACGCTTGAAAGCCGGTGTGGCCTTGCTGTGCGAGGATTCGGGCGGCAGTTCGTTCGATGAATCCTGCTCCTCGCCCTGGTTGCGCCTGGCCAAGGCCTTTCCTGGGGCGGCGATCCCACCGGCGAACCTGGCGACGACGCTGGAATTGGGCAGCATGGGCGATACCCGGGTGGAGCAGGCCCAGGCCAATTGTGAAGCCATCCTCGGGTTTCTCGCCGAGCAGGGACTTATCGCTGGGGACTGGCCGCCCGCCCCCAGCGAGTGCTGCGAAGGCTTTCCGTTCGAAGGCACGCAATACCTGTTCGCGCCGCACCATGGCGTGGTGAGTTTCCTGCGGGAGGCTGGCGAATGGGTGGAGCGGGGCGATCCGCTGTTCGAAGTGGTCGACCCGCTGAATGATCGGGTCACCACCGTGCGGGCCGGCACCAGTGGCGTGCTGTTTGCCCTGGACCGCGGGCGCTACACGCAGCCGGGGATCTGGCAGGCAAAAGTCGCTGGGCGTGAACCGATTCGTACGGGGAAATTGATCAACGACTGATAACTGCTGTCTACCTCACCGCACGGGCCTTGCCGTGCGGCTATCGAAACGATGGAGGAAGATCGATGTTCAAAGCGCTCGCCCTGTTCCTGTTGCTGGTCTCGTCCGGGTTGCAGGCCCAACCTTCGCTGCACACGGACTTGCCGCTCAACTACCTGGCCCAAGTCGATGAGCAGGCTCGGAACCGACCGCTGGTGATCTTTCTGCACGGTTCCGGCAGTAACGAGCAGGACCTGTTCGCACTCAAGGACGAGTTGCCGCGCGATTACAACTACCTCTCGGTGCGGGCGCCGAAGAGCATGGAGCAGGACCGTTACCAGTGGTTCACCAAAAAGGGCGAGGGCGCCTACGACGGTGACACCTCCGACCTGAAGGCCAGTGGCCAGATGCTGCTGGAGTTCATCGACAAGGCCCGGGCCAAGTATTCGAACGACGCGAGCAAGGTCTACCTGGTGGGGTTCAGCCAGGGCGCGATGATGAGCTACGAAGTGGCCCTGCGACACCCCGAAGCCGTCGGGGGTATTGCCGCGATGGGCGGGCGGGTCCTGTCGGTACTGCGGGCGGAACTGACCCCCGACGAGTCACGACGGACGCTGGCGGTGTTCATCGGCCATGGCACGGCAGACCCGATCATTCCCTACCACGATGGCACCGAGGCCAACACCTTCCTCAAGACCCTGGCGCTGGAACCGGAATTCCATGCCTACCCCGGCGTCGGCCACAGCATCAGCGCCCTGGAGGTGAAGGACCTGCGGGCCTGGCTGGAGCGGCTCAACCCCTGACCAAAATAGAACCCTGTGGGAGCGAGCCTGCTCGCGATGGCGGTGGGTCAGCTTGCCTCAAGGTTGGGTGTGCCGACGCCATCGCGAGCAAGCTCGCTCCCACATTTTTGATGGTGATTGTCCTCGATTCTTCGGCGAATACAGAACCCTGTGGGAGCT
>NZ_JACNDD010000110.1:0-22204 GCF_017351395.1 Pseudomonas sp. FW305-28 | reverse complement strand
AAGCTCGCTCCCACAGTGACTCATGCAGTCTGTGGCGCTAAACCCGAAATGCCTGCACGGCGGTGTGCAAACGTCCGCCCAGCACCAGGAGATTGTCGCCCTGTTCCCGGCCCTCGCCGATGCGCAACAGGTTGTCCGCGCCCAGTTGGTGAATCCGCTCGCTGTGATCGCGGATTTCGCTGACGGCGCCGCTTTGCTGGGCGGTGACGTCGGCGATGCGTACCGCCGTGTCGGAGATGGTCTGGATGGCACCGACGATCTCATCCAACGCACCGTCGGCCGCTTGCGCCTGGTTGGCGGTGGCTTCGGCGTGTTCGACTTGGGCGCGCATGCCATCCACCGATTGGCGCGCGGCCAGTTGCAGGCGGGCGATCAGTGTCTGGATTTCGGCAGTGGCGCCGGCCGTGCGCTGGGCCAGGGAGCGGACTTCCTCGGCCACCACCGCAAAGCCCCGGCCCATTTCCCCGGCGCGAGCCGCTTCGATGGCCGCGTTGAGCGCCAGCAGGTTGGTCTGGTCGGCAATCGAGCGAATCACCGTCAGCACGCCGCCGATGGTGGCCGATTCCTCGGCCAGTTGTTCGATCATCTGCGCGTTGCCTTGCACTTCCCCCACCAACGCATGCAAGCCCGTGAGGCTCAGGCCGATGACTTTCTGCCCTTGCTCCACCGCTTGCCCGGCGCTGCGGCTGGCGTCTGCGGCTTGGCTGGCATCGCCGGCCACTTGCTGGATGGTCGCTTCCAGCTCGCTGAGGGAATCACGGATCAGCGCCGTATCGTCGGCCTGATCCTCCGCACCACTGTGCAGTTCGCCGCTCAGCTCGGCCAGGGTCCGGCTGCTGCCGGCGACCTGTTCGGCGTTCACCCGAATGGTGCCCACCAGGTCCACCAGGTAAGCGCGCAGGCGATTGAGCGAAGCCTCGATGTCCTGCATTTCGCGGTTGCTGGCGCCCACGTGGATGTCTCGGCTGAAGTCCCCCTCGGCCCAGGTCGACAGGGCTGGAGCCAGGTGCGTCAAGGTGCGGGCCAGGCGCCGCTGCAAGGTGTCGATGAGCAGCGCGATCAGCAGGATCAGGCCGATCATCACCCCCTGGATCATGCGAACCTCCCCCTGGATCTGCCCATGCTGCGCCCGTACCGCCGGTTCCAGGGTATCGATCGCCGTTTGCACGTCGGCGATTTTCAGGTGCGTGGCATTGCTCAGCTCGGCGCGTTTCTGGATCAGTTCGCGGGTGCGGGTCAATTCCGCCGGGTAACGGCCGAGCAGGCTGTTGAGTTCGCGCTTGAGGGCGATGCCCGCATCTTCGGCGGCGGTTTTTTCCTGGGTCTCCAGGCCCATCAGCGCGGCGAAATCATCGCTGCCCGATTCGCTGCTGGCGGTGACGCCCAACAGGGGCAGGCTGTCGAGGCGTTCGGCCTCGACACGGATGCTCGCCAGTTCCCGTTCGACATCGGCGGCCAATTCACTACGGCCGCTGCTGACCAGTTTGTCCCGCGTGAGGGACAACCGACCCAGATGCTGCGAAGCGGCAAACAGCGGGGGCAAGTAGGTCGGGGCGCCATTGGCGTATTGGGCCAGTTGATCGAGGCTGGCGCTCAGTTCACGCTCGGCTTGCAACAACAAGGCCTGCGGATCGCCAGCCAGTTTGCCGGCGGCCAACAGATCGGTCTTGCTGAAGCCGTCGAGGTTCGACAGGCTCGGACGCAGGGTCTTGGCCAGCTCCGGGGGAAACTGGTCGAGGTCTTTCTGCAGCGTCTCCAAGGCCTGGGTGGCCGCGCTCAGGCGCAAGGCGTCGCCGCTGGCCAGGTAGTCCTCGATGTTGCGCGCCACTTCGCCCTGGAATTGCCGCGACAGGCCCAGGTAGCGCTCCATCAGCAAGTAGGGCCGTTCCAGGGCGATCTGCGACCACCACAAGGTGACCCCGAGGCCCAGGCATACGGCAACTAAAAGAACGGTGTTGAGATTGGTCAGCAGCTTCAGGCGCATCAAGGGTCTACCGAGGGCAGAATCGTAAGTGCCTGAAGTTATTGCGTTTGCGTTACAGGTTTATGACCGAGTCAGTCGATTCCGATGAAAAGGTGGCACTTTGCTTTGATTGCCGGGCGCTCTGTACCCGGTTGCGTCCGGCGTGCTTGGCACGGTACAGCGCTTCGTCCGCCTGGCTGGCCATCATCAGGCTGTCGGAATCATCGCTCATCTCCACCACGCCAGCGCTGAAGGTGCACCACAAGTCCTGGGGCTGGGCCGGATAGTGGATTTCGGCGAAGCGCTGGCGAATCTCATCCAGCACTTTGCAGGCGGCGTCGATGTCGGTGTCGGGCATGACGATGGCGAACTCTTCGCCGCCGTAACGGCCGATGAAGTCGGTCTTGCGCAGGCGCTGCTTGAGAAACAGCGCCAGGCTCTTGATCACCCGGTCGCCCATGGGGTGGCCGTGGCTGTCATTGACCCGTTTGAAGTGATCGATGTCGAGCATGGCGAAGCTCAGGGGCTTGCCTTCGCGACGAGCGCGGAAGCTGCAATCCTCGAGCAGTTGCAGGATATGGGTGTGGTTGTACAGGCCGGTGAGGCTGTCGCGCACCATCCGCGCCTTGAGGTTGCGCGCCCGGGCGGCACGGTTGCGCACGGTGGTGATCAAGTGCCGGGGCTTGATCGGTTTGGTCAGGAAGTCGTCGCCACCTTCGCTCATGGCGTCGAGTTGCTTGTCCAGGTCGTCTTCGGCGGACAGGTAGATGATCGGCACGCTGACATAGCGGTCATTGTGACGGATGACCTTGGCCAGTTCCGTGCCGGTGCAGGCCGGCATGTACATATCGAGGATGATCAGGTCGGGCTGGAAATCCGCCAGCTCGGCCATGGCCTGGATCGGCTCGATCAGCGTGCGGGTGATGATGCCGGCGCTGTTGAGCAGGCGCTCGGTGTGCAAGGCCTGGGCGCGGGAGTCATCGATGATCAGCACTTTGTAGGGGTCGTACTGGGCGACGCAGGTCAGCACTTCGATCTTTTCCAGCAGGCTCGAGGCTTCGAGGGTGCCGGTGAGGAATTCCTGCCCGCCGGCGCGTACCGCGGCCAGGCGTGTCGGGGTGTCGGTTTCCAGCAAGCTGAAGAACAGCAGCGGCAACGGTTGTTCCAGGCCTTCCTGGGCTTCGGCGGCCAGTTTCAGGCCGGTGCCCGGGCCGCTGAAGTCCACGTCCATGACAATCGCCGCTGGCAGGCGCTCGACCATCGAGGCCCGGAACGCCGCGACACTGTCCAGCGCCTGGGCGCTGAGGCCGAAGAACTCCAATTGCTTGGCCAGGCGTTCGGCGCGGTCATGGTCCTGCAGCATCACGTAGATGGGTTTGCGCAGCGGCGGCAGGAAGGTTTGTTCGAGCTGGTCGCCGTGGCGCAGGCCGGTGCGAGACAAGCGCTGCATCAAACGGTTGATTTCGGTGATCAGGTGGCTGCTCAGGCGCCCGCGATTGGCGTCCACCGCTTGCAGCGACTGGCTGATGCCTTGGGCCAGCAGGGAATGCTCGGGCTGTTCGAAGCGCTCGGCAAAGCGCAGCAGGCGCAGATTGGCTTCGCTGAGCTCCGACAGGTCGGTGCTTGACCACTCACTGCGTTGCAGGCGCTGCCAAATCTCCAGGATCTGGCGAGCCTGATGAATTACCCGCTGGGCAAAGTGGTGCTTGAGGCGCTCACGGCTGGGGTCTTCTGGCTCGGTCATATCCTGACTACTAGTTAGGGTGCATGCTGAGGTCGACTGGTGGCTCTATGCTAGCACCTCTTTTCCTCCGCATGAGTGTCATACGTCAATATTCTGTCCTGTCGCCCAATTCAGTTTGTGACTGGACAGTCTAATAGGCCGATGGCAACGCTTCCTTTATAGTGCTGTTCGATTGCCCTGTCGCGCCCGGCATGATTGGCGCCGCATTATCGCGTTTCAAATCAGGCACGATGGCGTAGGGTTGTGGTCGAACCGAGAACTCAAGTGATTGAAGGAACATCGCCATGCTGGACTGGAAAAACCGCGCGGGCAGCGCGCCTGAACGCGCCGCCGAGCCGAAATCGGACACCCGCAGCTACCTGGGTGGGCTTTTTTTCAGCCGCGCACTGGCCACGCTGATCGGCCTTTACCTGCTGGTGACCATTGCCCTCGGCTGGTACTGGAGCCAGGAGCCTGCGTTGTTCCCCGTGCAGCAGAACGCCCAGGCCGCAGCCGAGAAGGATGGCCGGCAAATGGTGGTGGGCTACACCACGGTCGAGACGCTCAAGACCGTGGCCGGGACCCTGCTGACCAAGCAAGGCGGCTACATTTCCAACGACCGTTTCCCGCCAGGCCTGTGGATGGACAACATGCCGAGCTGGGAATACGGCGTGCTGGTGCAGGTTCGCGACCTGAGCCGCGCCCTGCGCAAGGACTTCGCCCGTTCCCAGTCCCAGTCCGCCGAGGACGCCGACCTGGCCAAGGCCGAGCCGCGCTTCAACTTCGACAACCGCAGTTGGGTGCTGCCTTCCAGCGAATCCGAATACCAGGAGGGCATCAACTCCCTGAGCCGCTACCAGGCCCGACTGTCCGATCCGAACCAGAAAAGCGCGCTGTTCTACGCCCGCGCCGACAACCTGAACAACTGGCTGGGAGACGTCGGCACGCGCCTGGGTTCGTTGTCCCAGCGCCTGTCGGCCAGCGTTGGCCGGGTCAAGCTCAACACCTCGCTGAAAACCGAAGTCACGGCCCCGGGCCAAGTGCCGCAGGTGGACGAAGAGGTGGTCGAGACCCCATGGCTGCAGATCGACAACGTGTTCTATGAAGCCCGCGGCCAGGCTTGGGCACTGTCGCACCTGCTGCGCGCCATCGAAGTGGACTTCGCCGATGTGCTGGCGAAAAAGAACGCCACGGTCAGCGTGCGGCAGATCATTCGTGAACTGGAAGCGTCCCAGGAACCGGTCTGGAGCCCGATGATCCTCAACGGCAGCGGCTTCGGTGTCCTGGCGAACCACTCGCTGGTCATGGCCAACTATATTTCCCGGGCCAACGCAGCAGTCATCGACTTGCGGCAACTGCTGAACCAGGGCTGATCCATGAGCGAAAGCCCCCGGGAGGTCGCTCACCGAGCGGCCTCGGATGCCGAGCTGATCGCGTGGGTCGACGAGCACGACAACCTGCTCGGTAGCCTGGTGCGTTCGCAGTTGCGCGAGCGCGGCCTGATCGGGCGTGGCACCTACATCATGCTGTTCAATTCGGCCGGTGAACTGTGTGTTCACCGGCGCACCCTGAGCAAGGCCATCTACCCGGGTTTCTGGGACGTGGCGGCGGGCGGCATGGTCCAGGCCGACGAGACCTACGCCGAGTCGGCCGCCCGTGAGCTGGCGGAAGAACTGGGCGTGAGCGGTGTTGAGCTGACTGCCCACGACCATTTTTATTTCGAAGACCCCGGCAGCCGCCTGTGGTGCTCGGCGTTCTCGGCGGTGTGGGACGGCCCGCTGGTCCTGCAGCCCGAAGAAGTCCTCGAAGCGCGTTTCCTGCCGCTTGAACAGGTGCTCGATGAAATCCAGCGCATGCCTTACTGCCCGGACTCCCTGGCAGCGCTTGAACGCTATTTGCGTGCCCAGGGTGGCGACGTCGCAAAGAAGCTATAAATTGGCGCTGATTGGCCCTTAGCAAGTCGGCTTTTTGCCGTTACACTGCGCGACTTTTCAAGCTGAACCGCGTCTGCGGTCCAGTAGCGCTGCCCCTGCCTGAGTGGGGTTTCGCGGTCGAGGCACGTTCTCCCCCCTCGACCAGTCTTTGTCCTCCCAAGAGGATTGCCGGTGGCCAAAAAAGCCGCATCCTTCGCCGCCCTGGGCGGCCTGGTATTTTCTACCGACGCCGGTCGTCATTGCCCTGATTGCCGTCAACCGGTGGATGCCTGCATCTGCAAACAGACCGCCATCCCTGCCGGTGACGGCATTGCCCGTGTGCGCCGTGAAAGCAAAGGTCGCGGCGGCAAGACGGTGACCACGATCACCGGCGTGCCGTTGGCCGAAGACGCGCTCAAGGAACTGGCCACCACATTGAAGAAACGTTGTGGCACCGGTGGTGCGTTGAAAGACGGCATCATCGAGATCCAGGGCGATCACGTCGAGCTGCTGCTGGCGGAACTGGTCAAGCACGGCTTCAAGGCAAAGAAATCCGGCGGCTAGCAGCTTCTGTGAAAACCACCCTCGGCTTGACCCGGACCCGACGTTCGAGGTCGCCCGCATGGTTTTCACAGAGCCTGTTCTGAACGGGTTTCTAAACTCATCGCTGGGAGCAGGGTCTACCTTGCTAACAGGCAATTCGTCATTTTCACTCTCTAGACTGCCCCAGCCTCCGACCGGATGGTGCATTTTGACTTCTTTATAGGGGACTTCGATGTCCGTACGACGCACACGCAAAGACGATGGCAGCCAATGGACCGTTGCGGACAGCCGCAGCGTTTACGGGATTCGCCATTGGGGGGCCGGGTATTTCGCGATCAATGAAGCCGGTCGCGTCGAAGTCCGTCCGAACGGTCCCGGCAGTTCGCCCATCGACCTGTTCGAGCAAGTCGACCAGTTGCGCCAGAGCGGCCTCTCGCTGCCTTTGCTGGTGCGCTTTCCCGACATCCTGCAAGACCGCGTGCGCCAGCTGACCGGTGCGTTCGACAGCAACATCGCGCGCCTTGAATACCAGAGCAAGTACACCGCGCTCTACCCGATCAAGGTCAACCAGCAGGAAGCGGTGATCGAGAACATCATCGCCACCCAGAACGTCTCCATCGGCCTGGAAGCCGGTTCCAAGCCGGAGCTGCTGGCGGTGCTGGCCCTCGCGCCGAAGGGCGGCACCATTGTCTGCAACGGCTACAAGGACCGCGAATTCATCCGCCTGGCGCTGATGGGCCAGAAGCTGGGCCACAACGTCTTTATCGTCATCGAGAAAGAGTCCGAAGTCGGCCTGGTGATCGAAGAGGCCGCAGTGCTCAAGGTCAAGCCACAGGTCGGCCTGCGCGTGCGCCTGTCGTCCCTGGCGTCGAGCAAGTGGGCCGATACCGGTGGCGAGAAATCCAAGTTCGGCCTGTCGGCCGCGCAACTGCTGTCGGTGGTCGAGCGCTTCCGCGCCGCAGGCCTGGACCAGGGCATTCGCCTGCTGCACTTCCACATGGGCTCGCAGATCGCCAACCTGGCGGACTACCAGCACGGCTTCAAGGAAGCGATCCGTTACTACGGTGAGCTGCGCAATCTCGGCCTGCCGGTGGATCACATCGACGTCGGCGGTGGTCTCGGCGTGGACTACGACGGCACGCACTCGCGCAACGCCAGTTCGATCAACTACGACATGGACGATTACGCCGGTGTCGTGGTCGGCATGCTCAAGGAGTTCTGCGATGCCCAGAGCCTGCCGCACCCGCACATCTTCTCGGAAAGCGGCCGCTCGCTGACCGCCCACCACGCGATGCTGGTGGTGCAGGTGACCGACGTCGAGAAGCACAACGACGACGTGCCGGTGATCGACAACAAGCAGGAACTGCCGGAAACCGTGCAATGGCTGGTTGACCTGCTGGGCCCGACCGATATCGAGATGGTCACCGAGACCTACTGGCGTGCCACGCACTACATGAGCGACGTGGCGACCCAATATGCCGACGGCAAGCTGACCCTGGCGGAAAAAGCCTTGGCCGAGCAGTGCTACTTTGCCGTGTGCCGTCGCCTGCACAACTCGTTGAAGGCCCGCCAGCGCTCGCACCGCCAGGTGCTGGATGAGCTCAATGACAAGCTGGCCGACAAATACATCTGCAACTTCTCGGTGTTCCAGAGCCTGCCGGACACCTGGGCCATCGGCCAGGTACTGCCGATCCTGCCGCTGCATCGCCTGGACGAAGAGCCGCTGCGCCGCGCCGTGCTGCAAGACCTGACCTGCGACTCCGACGGCAAGATCAAGCAATACGTCGACGAGCAGAGCATCGAGACCAGCCTGCCGGTTCACGCCCTCAATCCGGGTGAAGACTACCTGCTGGGGATCTTCCTGGTGGGCGCCTACCAGGAAATCCTCGGTGACATGCACAACCTGTTCGGCGACACCGACTCGGTGAACATCTACCAGAACGCCGATGGCAGCGTGTACCACGCCGGTATCGAAACCCACGACACCATCGAAGACATGCTGCGCTACGTGCACTTGTCGCCGGAGGAGTTGATGACTCACTACCGTGACAAGTGCGCCAGCGCCCGCATCAGCGCCGCCGAGCGCACCCAGTTCCTCGATGCGCTGCGCCTGGGGCTTACGCGTTCGTCGTACCTGTCTTCCTGATGGAGAGACCGCGCCAATAGCCGTCTCCTCAATGCCCACCGGGGCTGTCAGAAACACACCGCACATCGCGGGTTTTTTCGGATAGTCCCGGAGGGCATTTTTGTTTACGTCACGGCTATTTCTTCCCACCGGTGCATTTAATCGGTGATGTCCTTATTTCGTGTAGTCCCTTTCCTAACCTGTACTTGGCCCCTCTACTCGGCCATGGCGGTCGGCGAGAATCCCCGACCGCCCCTCCTGTAGAGAAACGCCGATGTCCGATCCAGCCTGCGAGCCAGCATTTCGTCTGGAGATAGCCGGTCTGCCCGAGCCTGTTGACGTGGTGGCCTTCACGGGTAGCGAAGCCATTAGCGAGCCCTTTGTCTATGAAGTGGAACTCCTGTTGCACGATGCGAGCCTGGACTTGGCGAGCCTGCTGTATCGCAGTGTCTGGTTGAGTTTCGGGGCTCCAGGCCGGGGTATTCATGGGCAGCTCCATGAGTTGGTCCAACACCGTCATGGCGCCGGTTGCCGGGTGCGTATCGGGCCGAAGCTGGCCTGTCTGGCGCAGCGCTTCAGCCAGCGGGTGTTCAGTGCCCGCTCGGTGCCGCAGATCATTCGCCAGGTGCTAAAGGCCCATGGCATCAGCGGCCGCCGCCTGTGCCTGGACCTGAGCGGCGATTATCCACCGCAGGATTTCTGTACCCAGTATCGCGAGTCGGACCTGCAGTTCCTCCAGCGCGTGTGCGCCCGGGCGGGTATCCACTTTCATTTCGAACACACGCGGGACGGGCATTGCCTGGTGTTCGCCGATAACCCGCACAGTTTTCCCCCCGCCGGTAAGGCGGTCTACGTGGACGACGGGCCGGTTGCCGCGGTGCGGGCCTTCAGCGTGCACACCGATGTGTCGGGGCAGCAGGTCGCCCAGGGGCGCAGCGAACTGACGAACCTGCGGGGTGGCCAGGTGCTGACGTTGACGGACCATCCGTTTGCCGGTTGGAACCGGCGCTGGCTGTTGACGAAGGTCGAGCATCGCGCCCAGGCGGGTGTGTATGGTAACCATTTCAAGGCCATTCCCCGGGGCGTGCTGTTCGTGCCGGACAGCGTCCCGGCCAAACCACGCATGGTGAGCCGGCAACGCGGCTGGGTCGTGGCGGTGGACGAGCCGTCGGAGTTGGGAGCGGGGCGCGTCGCGGTGGAGTTCGACTGGGTCTATCAGGGCGAAGGTTCCAGCCCCAGTCATTGCTGGCTGCCCTTGGCGCCGGAGCTGGCTGCCGGCGGGGCGGCCGCGCTGTGTGACGGCACCGAGGTACTGGTGAGCTTTATCGAAGGTGATCCGGATCGGCCGCTGATCAGTGCATTTCTGGGCGAGCCTGCCTCGGCAGCGGTTGCCGATGAGTCATCTTCAGGCGAAACACTTGGGCGGTCGGTTGTCGATCCGGTGCTGTTGTCGGCGATGCGGGAGGCCGAGCCGCTGGTCTTGTTGTGCCTGTTGCCCGAAGGCGGGCCTTTCAGCCCCTGCGGCCAACCGCTGTGCACCTGCCGCATGCTCATGGGGCGCGGCGCGGGCGTTGCTCGATGAACGCGGTCGTGCCTGGATCAACGCCGCAGTGGTTGCTGCTGGACGTACCGAGTGCGCCTGAGGCGGTGCGGCTGGTGCACGCGCAGTTCGCCGAGGCCCGGCGTTTTGCCCTGTTCGAAGGCACCGAGTTGCATGGGCTTCGCGAGCACGGCCCGTTGTTGGTGGAGCTGCGCCAATCCCCCGCGCTGGTCAGCCTTTGTCACCTGGACCCGCGCGCCTGGCCGGGGTTGTTGTTGGCCAGCCCAAAGCCCGTCGGGCAACTGCTCACGCATCTGCGGCGCATGCTGACGGTGACACTGGGCCTGCATCACAAAGCCCTGTTGAATTACTACAACCCGCACACCGCCAGCTATTTCTTCGACGGTTGCGATTCCCATGAGCTCAGTTGCTGGCTGGGGCCGATCAGCCTGGCGCGCTGGTTCGGCGGCACGTGGGCCGACCGGGCGATCGGCAGCCAGGGCTGGCAACAACTGTCCAACCCGGGACTGCCGGTGGCGGCGTTGGAGAAAGAACACGGCCTCAGCGACCGACAGCAGGGCCAGTTGCAACGATGCCTGTTGGAGCGCCACGCGTGGCAATGGTGCCGCTCCACCGGGCGTGATTACCGTCGGCTCTGGGAGGATTTGCAGCAGGGGCTGGCGTTGGGATTCTCCGAGCGGACGGTGCTCGATGACTGGCTGTGGTTGCGCCTGCAATACCCCGATGCCCGGCCCATCCCGGGGCCGGAGGGTGGTTCGCAGCGTGAGCGTCTCGAACACCTGCGGCGGCGGTGGCAGGGTCGCCAGGATTGAAGGTTATGGGGGCGGCGCGCCGAGCCAACGGTCGCGCCGCTGCAAGTGCCAGGCAAACGCACCGAGGGTCAGGCTGCGCAGGGCCATGAACAGCAGGAAGGTGATCCACAGTCCATGGTTGCCCAAGCCCAGCAGCATCCAGGCGATCGGCGACACGAGCAGGAGGGTCAAGAGCATGCCGTTGCGCATTTCCCGGGCACGGGTGGCACCGATGAACAGGCCGTCGAGCAAGTAGCTCCAGACCGCGATCAGCGGCAAGGTCGCCAGGTAGGGCAGGTAGTCGTAAGCGGTGGCGCGCACGTCGGGGATATCGGTTTGCATGTCGATGAACAAGTGGCCGGCGAGCAGGAACAGCAGGGCAAAGCCGAGGCTTGCAATCAGTGACCAACCGCCGGCCACCACCAGCGAGCGACGCAGGGCCAGGCGGTCGCGGGCGCCAATGGCATGGCCGCACAGGGCTTCCACGGCGTGGGCCAGGCCGTCCAGGGCATGGGCAGTCAGCAGCAGGCCGTTGAGCAGCAAGGCATTGGCCGCCACGGTGGCGTCCCCCAGGCGCGCGCCTTGCACCGTGATCAGGAAAAACACCGCTTGCAGTGCCAGGCTGCGAATGAAGATGTCCCGGTTCACCGCCAGTAGCGGACGCCAGTTCTGCCACACGCCCAGGGCCGCCCAGGCCATCTGCCCGGGCCAGGCCCGCAGTGTATTGCGAGCCAGGGCCAGGCCGACCAGCGCTCCGGTCCACTCGGCAATCACCGACGCCCGGGCCGAGCCGGTCACGCCCCAGTCCAGGCCGATCACGAACCAAAGATTCAGGGCGATGTTGACCAGGTTGGTCACCAACAGGATCGCCAACGGCGCCCGGGCATTCTGGGCGCCGAGGAACCAGCCCACCAGCGCATAGCTGGCCAGCGCCGCCGGTAAGCCGAAGAGCCGGGTGTGGAAGAAGTCGCGGGTCAACTGGTTGAGCTCGGCGGACGGCTGCATGAAATGCAACGCCACGTCGCTCAACGGCACGCCGACGGCACCGAGCAGCAGCGCCAGCCCCATCGCCAACAGCAGTCCTTGCAACAACACTTGTCGCAACGCCGCCCCGTCACCCCGCCCGGCGGCTTGGGCGGCGAACCCGGTGGTGCCCATGCGCAAGAAACCCATGGCCCACGCCAACACCGTATACAAACTCGCCCCGACCGCCACGGCGCCCAACTGATGGGCATGGGGCAAATGGCCGATGACGGTACTGTCCACCAACGCCACCAGCGGCACGGAGATGTTCGAGAGAATCATCGGCGCAGCCAGTGCCCAGACCCGGCGATGGGTCAGGCGGTCGCGCCAGTCGGTGATCAGGTTGGACATGCGGGCTCCTTGATGGAGCGCGATTGTAGCGGGTTCTTGGATTGATCGTGCCCGGTGCAGAGAGGGAGCACGCAGACCTCTAAAGTGACCTCGGGCTCATCGTGGCGAGGGAGCTTGCTCCCGCTCGGCTGCGAAGCAGTCGCAAGACCAGCCGATGTGGTCTGTCTGGAACATTGCTTCAGCTCATTTGGGGCGGCTTCGCCACCCAGCGGGAGCAAGCTCCCTCGCCACGGGTGGTGTCCGGTGTGAGCGCTGGGGTGGGGAGCGGTCCCAGTGTCAGTGAATGATCCAACTCAACAACCACAACCCCAGCACCAGCCAGATGATGCCCATGACGATCGAGGCCCGCATGAAGGCGCGGATGGCCGAGTACAGCAGCATCAGCCCGAGGATCAGCGCGATGATGCTGATGATCGAAGTGTCCATGCCCAAGGTGCGTGACAGCCCATCGACGAAGTTGCCGCCGGCGTTGGCCAGGATGTTGAAGAGGCCGCTGAGCAGGTCGACGATGAAACGGATTACCGAACCGAGCGCCTGGCCGAGCCATTCGAAAAAGCTTTCTACCTGCATATGTGCATCCTGATGGGAGGGAATCCGAACTGAGCCGTTGGCTCCTGATTGTAGGAGCTGTGGCGGCCGAGTTGGTTCGATTATGGGGCAAACCGTCGCTTCGTACCGAGACTCTTGCCTTCCCCGGTCATCCCCCTGAAGCTATGCGCATTCAGGAGAACCCGATGAACCTTGTTGAACTGACCGCACGCCTGCATGCCATTCGTGACCATAACGATTGGCGGCAATTCCACAGCCCGAAAAACCTCGCCATGGCCGCCAGTGTGGAAATGGCCGAACTGGTGGAGATTTTCCAGTGGCTGACCGAGGACCAGTCGCGCCAGTTGCCGGCCGACAAACTGGCCCACGCCGGGCAGGAAGTCGGTGACATCGTGTTGTACCTGTTGCTGCTTTGCAGCGAGCTGGGCCTGGACATGGACGCCGTGGTGCGCAGCAAGCTGGCCGACAGCGAACGGCGGTTCGGCCAATGAGCGACCGTCATTTCGATCAGCTCGCCACGCGCTTCGCGGAAAAAATCTACGGCGGGGCCAAGGGGGCGATCCGCCTGGCGGTGCTTCAGGCCGATCTGCTGGAAACCTTGCCGCAGCGTCCATTGCGTGTGCTGGACATCGGCGCTGGCCTGGGCCACATGTCGTTGTGGTTGGCCGAGCGCGGTCACCAGGTGACCCTGGCCGAGCCGGCCGAGCCCATGCTCGAAGGCGCTCGCCAGCGTTTTGCCGAGGCCGGCCAGCAGGCCACGTTCATCCAGGCACCGTGGCAGGACCTGCTCGGCCAACTGACCGAGCCTTACGACCTGGTGCTGTGTCACGCGGTGCTGGAATGGTTGGCCGAGCCCCACGCGATCCTGCCGGTGCTGCATCAACTGACGGCGCCTGGCGGTTGGCTGTCCCTGGCGTTCTACAACCGCGACGCGCTGGTCTATCGCAACCTGCTCAAGGGGCATTTCCGCAAGTTGCGCAAAAATGACATGGCCGGCGAAAAACAGAGCCTGACGCCGCAACAACCCCTTGATCCGCGAGATTTGGCGGCGCAACTTGAAGGCCTCTGGCAGGTCGAAAGCCAGAGTGGCGTGCGGGTTTTTCATGACTACATGCCGGTGGAGTTCCAGGGCCGCGTGGAACTTGCGCAGCTACTGGAAATGGAACTGGCCCACCGTCGCCATCCGGCGTTTGCCGGGTTGGGACGTTATCTGCACTGGATCTGCCGTCCCCTCTGATCCGCAAGTGCAATTGGAGCGCGAAATGAAAGGTCGTTCAGGGTTGTTGGTGCTGTGCCTGGGGCTGGTGGCCTGCCAGGGCAGCAACCCCTATGTCGCCACCTCCAATCCGTTGCCGCCGGCGCCACCGGAGGCCGCCACGGTGTTCGACCGTAGCGCCTACCCGGCGCCGCCCCGTGATTACGGGCGCTATCGCAGCTGGGCCTGGCGCGACGGGCGCCTGCCGCCGGGCACTGCCTGGGCGGATTCGGCCCAGGTGGCCGAAGCGGTGAGCAATGCCCTCGACCAGCGTGGCCTGCGGCCGCTGCATGACAACCGGCCCGCCGACCTGTTCGTCAGCGCCGACCTGCGCCTGGAGACCCGCGTGCGCCAGGTCCGGGATGATTATGATGCCGGCTATTACGGCGGCTATAACCGTTATGACCGCTACGGTCCGGGTTATGGCGTGTACCATCCGATGCCGATGGTGCGCACGTATCAGGAGCAAGTCGTGGTGGTCCGGGTGGACCTGTTCGATGCCCGCACCGGTCAGCCGGTGTGGAGCGCCAGCGCCGAGACGGGCCAGCGGGGCAGCCAGAGCGAACGCAGCGATGCCATTCGCGAGGCGGTGGAAAAAGCCATGTCGGCGTATCCCCCAAGTTGATTACGCAACGGAGAAAAACCATGTTTCGCCGTCTTGCTCTATTGGCCTTCACCCTGTTGCTGGGGGCTTGTGCCTCTAACCAAGTCAACCATGACTTCGACACCAGCCGAGACTTTGCGGCGTATCGCAGTTGGAGCTGGAAAGACCCGGCGCTGCAGTATCGCCCCGATGATCCACGCATCAAGAGCGACCTGACCGAACAGCGGATCCGCCAGGCGGTGGCCGATCAACTCGACCAGCGCGGCTTGCGCCCGGCTGCGGCGGGCGGGCGCGGCGATGTGCTGGTCCAGGCCTATTTGATCGTCGAGGACCGCCAGCAGCAGGTCACCACTCACTACGGCGGCGGTTGGGGTGGCCCGTGGAATGGCTACTGGGGTGGGCCGATGTACAACGAAACCCGCAACATCAGCTACAAAGTCGCCACTGTGCAGATCGACCTGCTCGACGGCAAGGACGGCAAGCTGGTGTGGCGTGGCAGTGATGAACAACTGCTCAGCAACTCCCCCAACCCGGCCGACCGCAACACCGCCGTGCGCGAGACGGTGGGGCGGATTCTGTCCAACTACCCGCCGCGCTGACCACGGCGAATTCAAGATGGGTGGAGGCTGAGCCACCACCATCGCGAGCAAGCTCGCTCCCACAGGGATTGGCGGTGGACATCGTATCTATGAACACCCCGAAACAAACTGTGGGAGCGAGCTTGCTCGCGAAGACGGCGGCACATTCAACCTTGATGCAAGCTGACCCAGCACCATCGCGAGCAAGCTCGCTCCCGCAGGGATTGGCGGTGGACATCGTATCTATGAACACCCCGAAACAAACTGTGGGAGCGAGCTTGCTCGCGAAGACGGCGGCACATTTCAACCTTGATGCAAGCTGACCCAGCGCCATCGCGAGCAAGCTCGCTCCCACAGGGGGTGGCGGTGAATGCCATCGACCTGCTCAGGTTGCCGGCCGCCACTCTCCCAGCATATGTTCCAGCGCCCCGCTCCCCACCAGTTGCAGTTGCCCACTGGAGCCCGCCGCGCTGGACAGCAGGGTCACTTCGCTGGGCAGGCGCACCGGTTTCTTGAAGGTCACCTCGATCTCGATGTTGGCCTCGGGCAGGTGGTCATCCAGCGCCGCCAGGGTCCTGGCCTTGTTCCACAAGCCATGGGCGATGGCGGTGGGGAAGCCGAACAGCCTGGCGCTGATACCGCTCAGGTGAATCGGGTTGTAGTCGCCGGAAACCTTGGCGTATTGCCGGCCGATGTCAGCCGGTGCGGTCCAGCGCGCGACTTCAATCAATGGCAGGCTGGCCTGAGGGGATTCGTCCACGAGCGCGCCGTCAAGCTGGACGCCTTTGCACAGCATCTGGCTCCGGGCCTCCCACAAGGGCCCCAACTGATCATCGAGGCCGGTCACCAGGTCGAATACCGCGCCTTTGGGGTGGGCTTGCAGGTTCTCGACATGGACGCTGGCCCGCACCTGGCCGACCCCGCCCATGGGCCGCATTACGCGAATGCGGTTGCTCAAGTGGATCAGCCCCAATAGCGGAAAGGGAAAGTCCCGCCCCGTGAGCAATTGCATCTGCAGGGCAAACGCCAGGACGTGGGGATAAGTCGGCGGCAGCAGTCCGTTATCGACGAAACCGCACACTTTGCGATAGGCCGCCAGCCGTTGCGGGTCGACCTGAAGCACTTGGCGCAGGCCTTCCTCGGGCAAGGTCGTTCCGGTGACCTTGCGCCGCGTCGCCGCTTTTGAATAGAGCCCGGACATGGATGGCGGGCTGCTGACCTCATGCCATTGGATCGTCATGGTCATGCTCCCAAAAGGCTTTGCCCGCATACCCGCAGGGCCTGCCCGGTCACGGCGCCCGTGCCCGGCTGCGCGAGCCAGGCCACAGCTTCGGCGACATCTTGAGGCAAGCCGCCCTGGCCGAGGGAACTCATGCGCCGTCCGGCCTCGCGCAAGGCGAAGGGGATCTCGGCGGTCATGCGGGTTTCAATGAACCCCGGCGCCACGGCGTTGATGCTGATGCCCCGAGATTGCAGCAGCGGTGCCCAGGCCTGGGCCAGGCCGATCAGCCCGGCCTTGCTCGCCGCATAGTTGGTCTGCCCACGGTTGCCGGCAATGCCGCTGATGGAGGCCAGCAGAACGACCCGGCCATTGTCGCGCAGGGTGCCGCTGTCGAGCAGGGCCTTGGTCAGCACTTGCGGGGCGTTGAGGTTGACGGCCAACACGGCGTCCCAGAATTCCGGGGTCATGTTGGCGAGGGTCTTGTCCCGGGTGATGCCGGCATTGTGCACCACGATGTCGACGCCGTCGGGCAGGTGCTCGATCAACTGGGCGGGGGCATCTTCGGCGCAGATATCCAGCGTGACGCTGCGCCCGCTCAATCGCGCCGCCAGGGCGTCGAGGTCGGTCTTGGCCTGGGGGACGTCGAGCAGGATCACGTCGGCGCCATCGCGGGCCAGGGTTTCGGCGATGGAGGCGCCGATCCCACGGGCCGCGCCAGTGACCAGTGCCTTGAGCCCCGTAAGCGGTCGGGTCCAGTCATGGACCTGGGTGCCACAGGCGTCGAGGCGAATGACCTGCCCGGAAATGAAGGCACTCTTGGGCGACAGGAAAAACCGCAGCGCACCTTCCAACTGGGTTTCGGCACCATCGCCGACATACAGCAGTTGCAGCGTCCCGCCGTGGCGCAGCTCTTTGGCCAGGGAACGGCTGAAACCTTCCAACGCCCGCTGGGCACTGGCGGCGAACGGATCGCCAAGGCTTTGCGGCGCGCGCCCGAGGATGACGACATGGGCGCTGTGGTCGAGGTTCTTCATCAGCGGCTGGAAAAACTCCCGCAGCTGCTTGAGCTGGTCGGTCTGCACCAAATGGCTGGCGTCGTACACCACTGCCTTGATTTTCGGGCCGTGGCCAGGGATCCACTCGGTGGCCACGGTCGGTTCGCCGCCGTAGATGAAAATGGTGTCGGTCAGGCGCTTGGCGAACGTGCCGATCTGTTCGGTCAACGGCCCGCCGCCCAGCAGCAGGGCGCCTTCGATCGGCCGTAGCCGCCCGGCCTGCCAGCGTTCCAGGCGTACCGGCGATGGCAGGCCGAGGGACCCGACCATGCGCCGGCCAATGGGCGAATTGGCGAAGTCGATATAACGGTCAGACATGGAACACACTCCGGCTGATGAGGTTCCAAGTGTGGACCATGATTGGCAATCAGTCGTTCGATCGGCGAGATAAAGCCTAAGCTTGAGCGGGAGCGCGTTGTCCAGGGCACCGAACCCCTGTGGGAGCAAAGCTTGCTCGCGATGCAGACACCGCGTTTTTCAGGTAGGTCGCGTCATCGTTCATCGCGAGCAAGCTTTGCTCCCACAGGGGGGCGGTTGAGTTTTCTTAGTGCATCAGACCTACAGGGGAGTTCTTCATGACACAACTACGCCGCGTCGCGATCATCGGTGGTAACCGCATTCCCTTCGCCCGCTCCAACGGGCCCTATGCCACCGCCAGCAACCAGGCGATGTTGACGGCCGCCCTCGAGGGGCTGATCGAACGCTACAACCTGCATGGCTTGCACATCGGCGAAGTGGCTGCCGGTGCGGTGCTCAAGCACTCCCGGGACACGAACCTGACCCGCGAATGCGTGCTCGGTTCGCGGCTGTCACCGATGACGCCGGCCTATGACGTACAACAGGCCTGTGGCACCGGGCTGGAGACGGTGTTGCTGGTGGCCAACAAGATCGCCCTGGGCCAGATCGACAGCGCCATTGCCGGCGGCGTCGACACCACGTCGGATGCGCCAATCGCGGTCAATGAAGGGTTGCGCAGGATCTTGCTGCAAGCCAATCGCGCCAAGACCACCGCTGAGAAAATCAAAATATTCCTGCAATTGCGCCCCCAGCACCTGATGCCGGACTTGCCGCGCATCAACGAACCGCGCACCGGCCTGAGCATGGGCGAGCACTGTGAGTTGATGGCCCAGACCTGGCAGATCCCCCGGGAGGCCCAAGACCAGTTGGCCCTGGAAAGCCATCAGAAAATGGCCGCGTCCTACGCCGAAGGTTGGCAGAACGACTTGATGACCCCGTTTCTCGGCCTGACCCGGGACAACAACCTGCGCCCGGACCTGACCCTGGAGAAACTCGCCTCCCTCAAGCCGGCCTTCGAAAAAAGTGCCAAGGGCACGATGACGGCGGGCAACTCCACGCCACTGACCGACGGCGCCTCGTTGGTGCTGCTGGGCAGCGAAGAATGGGCCAAGGCCCGGGGCCTGCCGATCCTGGCATACCTGCGCGACGGTGAAACGGCAGCGGTGGATTTCGTCAATGGCGCCGAAGGGTTGCTGATGGCCCCGGTCTACGCCGTGCCGCGGTTGCTGGCGCGCAACGGCCTGACCTTGCAGGACTTCGATTACTTCGAGATCCACGAAGCGTTCGCCGCCCAAGTGTTGTGCACGCTGAAGGCCTGGGAAGACCCGGACTATTGCAAGACCCGCCTGGGCCTCGACGCGCCGCTGGGGTCCATCGACCGCGGTCGGTTGAACGTGAAGGGCAGTTCCCTGGCCGCCGGGCATCCGTTTGCCGCCACGGGCGGGCGCATTGTCGCCAACCTCGCCAAGTTGCTGGACGCCGCCGGGCGAGGTCGCGGGTTGATTTCCATCTGCGCCGCCGCCGGCCAGGGTGTGACGGCGATTATCGAGCGTTGACGACGGCGCCCTCCTGGCGGGACGCCAGTGCCTTGTGCTGGTTGGCGTAGTGCTCGGCCAGGATCGAGCAGACGATCAACTGCAGCGGGTGGTAGATCATGATCGGCAACAGAATCAGCCCCAGGCCGGGATGGTTGCCGAAAATCAACGCCGCCATCGGCACCCCGGCGGCGAGGGATTTCTTGCTGGCGCAGAACACCGCGGCGACTTCGTCGGCGCTGTTGAATTTCAGGGCGCGGGCGGTGCGGGTGGTGGCCCACAGGATGATTGCCAGCAGCACGGCACTGCCCACCACTGCGCTGAGCAACACGCCGTTGCCTTGCTGGCGCCAGATGCCGGACACCATGGAGTTGCAGAAGGCCGCGTAGACCAGCAGCAGGATCACCAGCTTGTCGATGACGCTGGTGTAGCGTTTGTACCGACCGAAAAAGCCGGCCAGCCAACGTCGCAGGAACTGCCCCAGCACCAGCGGCAGCAGCAACATCATGCACAGGTCAAGCAAGGTTGAACCCAGGTCGATGCCACCGGCGCCGCTGCCGACCACGAAACTGACCAGCAACGGTGTCAGGAAAATGCCCAGCACGCTGGACAGGCTCGCGTTGAGAATCGCCGCCGGCACGTTACCTTTTGCACTGCCAGTCAGGGCCACCGAGGAAGAAATCGTCGAGGGCAGGGCGCACAGGTAGAAGAACCCCAGCATCAGCAGCGCCGGCACATGGCTGCCCAGCAGCCAGTTGCTGAGCAGCCAGAGCAACGGAAATACGCCAAAGGTGAAAGCCTGCACCATCACGTGCAGCCGGATGTTCTTCAGACCGTGGCGGATCTGCTCGCCGGACAGGTTGACCCCGTGCAGGAAGAACACCACGAAGATGCCGATGTTGACCACCCATTCGGCATGCATGGCACCGCCCGTGGCGCCGAAGGTGGGAAAGAAGTACGCCAGCAGCGTGGCGAGCACCATGCCGCACAGGAACCAGTCGGTCATCATGCGTTTGAGGTGTCTGAAGATATGCATAGGGCACCGCATGTTGTAAGAAAAGTCGACTTAGCCTAACGTCGTCCTCATCAGTCGTCTTGCGACATAAGGCCAATCAATGCCGCCTAACGGACACCAGCAGCTGGAACGACGTATCCCCGACCTGGCGCAATTGCCGAGGCCGCTGTATGCCCGCGTCGAAAGCTTGAACGCCGGTTCCTGGACGCAAGCCCATCGTCATGACTGGGTGCAATTTTCCTACGCCATCAGCGGCGTTCTCGGCGTACACACCGCCGCCGGCAGTTTCTTCGCCCCACCACAACGGGGCATCTGGATCCCGGCCGACCTGGAACATCAGGTGGTGACCTCCACCCGGGCGGAAATGCGCAGCCTGTATGTCCATCGTCACGCCTGCCCCTGGGCCGATGAGCGCTGTCGGGTGCTGGAAGTCACGCCACTGGCCCGTGAGTTGATCAAGGTATTCTGTCAGTTGCCGGTCGATTATCCCCAAGGCGATACCCAGGAAGAACGGCTGGTGCAGGTGTTGCTGGACCAGTTGGCGACGTTGCCGGAAGTGGGATTTTCCCTGCCGCTGCCGCGACATGCCCGCTTGCTGGCGCTGTGTAACGAATTGATCGAACAGCCTGAACAGAACGTCACCTTGCAAGCCTGGTCTGAACGTCTGGGCACGTCGGAAAAAACCCTGATGCGTCTGTTCCAGCGTGAGACCGGCCTGAGCTTTCGTGCCTGGCGCCAGCGCATGCGCTTGTTATCGTCCCTGGGCTCCTTGGAGAAAGGGGACAGCGTCACCAGCGCCGCGTTGTCGTGTGGGTATGATTCAACGTCCGCATTCATTGCCGCGTTCAAGGGGATGTTCGGGTATACACCGGGGGAGTTGTTCAAGCATTGAGCCGGCGCACTTGCCTACGGCTGGCGGTGGACATGACTGTCAGCTCTTGTCGCAAATACCTGGGTATTGAGTTGCCAACGCCAGCGCCGGTCTCGGCTATGATTCGACGCCGTCGATTGATCCGGCACATTGTGTGCATCACAGGTTCATAGGTCGGCAACCCCTCCCCGTGGAGGATGGATTGCCGTATAACGACTGTCATTCGCGTGTTTGGTAATAAAGGACCCACAATAAAAGCTGATGAAGACTCCAAAACGCATTGAACCCCTGATCGAGGACGGTCTGGTCGACGAGGTGCTGCGCCCACTCATGAGTGGTAAAGAAGCAGCTGTTTATGTGGTGCGCTGCGGCAACGAGCTACGTTGCGCGAAGGTCTACAAGGAGGCGAACAAGCGAAGTTTTCGTCAGGCGGCCGAGTATCAGGAAGGCCGCAAGGTGCGCAACAGCCGTCAGGCCCGGGCCATGGCCAAGGGCTCGAAGTTCGGGCGCAAGGAAACCGAGGACGCCTGGCAGAATGCCGAAGTGGCGGCATTGTTCCGCCTGGCAAGCGCGGGTGTGCGCGTGCCCAAGCCGTACGACTTCCTTGAAGGCGTGCTGCTGATGGAGCTGGTGGCCGACGAGTACGGGGATGCGGCGCCGCGCCTGAACGATGTGGTGCTGGAGCCGGACCAGGCCCGTGAGTATCACGCCTATCTGATTTCCCAGATCGTGTTGATGCTGTGTACCGGCCTGGTGCACGGTGACCTGTCGGAGTTCAACGTGCTGCTGACGCCGACGGGGCCGGTGATCATTGACCTGCCGCAAGCCGTGGATGCGGCGGGTAACAACCATGCCTTCAGCATGCTGGAGCGGGACGTGGGCAACATGGCGTCCTACTTCGGCCGGTTTGCCCCGGAACTCAAGCGCACCAAGTACGCGAAGGAAATGTGGGCGCTGTACGAAGCGGGCACCCTGCACCCGGCCAGCGTGCTGACCGGCGAGTTCGACGAGCCGGAAGAACTGGCGGATGTCGGCGGGATCATGCGTGAAATCGAGGCCGCCCGCCTGGATGAAGAACGCCGTCAGGCCGTTCGCGCCGCCGACGATGCCCCACCCGGCAAGACCGAAGAACCGCCACCGCCGTGGATGCAATGATCGGCTGAACAGAAACCCGGCCTATGGCCGGGTTTTTTGTGGGCACTGCAAAATCCTCTATCCACCGCAGGCCTC
>NZ_JACNDD010000011.1:0-80387 GCF_017351395.1 Pseudomonas sp. FW305-28 | reverse complement strand
GTCCGCATGTCAGTCATGAGCTCAACTGTCCAGAACAACAGGCCGCCCGAGCTGTCCAGAGTCATTACAGTCCCCAATAGGAGGTTCCCATGCAGCTCGAAGGATCCTGCCACTGCGGCGCCGTGTCGTTCAGCCTGGCCTGTGCCCATCCCTACCCTTACCAACGCTGCTACTGCTCGATCTGTCGCAAGACCCAGGGCGGCGGCGGTTATGCGATCAACCTGGGGGGCGATGCCCGAAGCCTGAAGGTGCACGGTCGCAAGCACATCTCGATCTACCATGCACGGCTCAAGGACGAAGGCGATAAACGCGCCCACCGCAGCAGTGCCGAACGGCATTTCTGCTCCCTGTGCGGTTCGGGGTTGTGGTTGTTCAGCCCCGAATGGCCGGACCTGGTGCACCCGTTTGCCTCAGCCATCGACACACCGCTGCCGGTACCGCCGGAGCACACCCACTTGATGCTCGGTTCCAAGGCACCGTGGGTGGAGGTCGAGGCGCATAAGGGCGATCAGCGGTTCGATGTCTATCCCGAGGAATCCATTGCCCAGTGGCATGAACGCCTGGGGCTGGTCACTTAGAGATGCAGTGCTGCATAGGGCCCCATCGCGAGCAAGCTCGCTCCCACAGGGGGTGAACCTCCCAGGTCCAATGTGGGAGCGAGCTTGCTCGCGATAGCGTCAGTACCGGCACCTCTGCACTATCGAGCCGGCACACCGCTGTGGAACCGAAACTCCACATCCGGCGATTCGATCAACTCGCGCTCGGCCTCACGGACCTTGTCGATCACCTGGGCAATGTCCTTGGCGTCGCCGTACTGGTAGGCCAGTTTCAGGTAACCCTGGAAATGCCGGGCTTCGCTTTTCAGCAAGCCGAAATAGAACTTGCCCAGCTCCTCGTCCAAGTGCGGCACCAAAGCTTCGAAGCGCTCGCAACTGCGGGCTTCGATGAAGGCACCGACCACCAGGGTGTCCACCAGTTTGACCGGCTCGTGGCTGCGCACCACCTTGCGCAGCCCCGAGGCATAACGCCCGGCGGAGAGCTGGCGCAAGCCGATCTTGCGTTTTTTCATCAGGCGCATGACCTGCTCGTGATGCACCAGCTCTTCCCGGGCCAGGCGCGACATCAGGTTGATCAGGTCGACGTGGGAATGGTATTTGGCGATCAGGCTCAGGGCGGTGCTGGCCGCCTTGAATTCGCAGTTCTTGTGGTCGATCAGCAACGTTTCCTGGTCGGCCAGCGCGGCCTGGACCCAGGCATCGGGGGTGCGACAACCAAGGAATTCGTGGATTTCGGGAAGATTCATGGGGCTCACGGGCAAAGGTAGTCGAGCGAAGGGCGCCGATTATACCGGCCTGTCTCCAGACCACCAGCCACCGCCATTGATATGCATCAAGTCAGCGACTCGCCCATAGCAACTAGACTGCCCCACAACAACTATAGTTGAGCAATGCCAGCCTTTTCATTTGCAGGAGAACGCCGATCATGCAAGCCATTCGCAGCATCCTGGTGGTCATTGAGCCCGAACATTCGGAAAGCCTGGCGCTCAAGCGCGCCAAACTGATTGCCGGTGTGACCCAGGCACACCTGCACCTGTTGGTGTGCGACAAAAAGCACGATCACGCCGGCATGCTCGGCGTGCTGAAGGCCGCGCTGCTGGCGGACGGCTACAGCGTGACCACCGAACAGGCCTGGAACGAAAGCCTCTACGAAACCATCATCGACGTGCAGCAAGCTGAAGGTTGCGGGCTGGTGATCAAACAGCACTTCCCCGACAGCCCATTGAAAAAAGCCCTGCTGACCCCGGCGGACTGGAAACTGCTACGCCATTGCCCCACCCCGGTGCTGCTGGTGAAAACCGCCGGCTCCTGGAAAGACAAGGTGATCCTGGCCGCCATCGACGTTGGCAATACCGACGACGAACACCGTCACCTGCACTCCACCATCATCGACCATGGCTACGACATCGCCCTCCTTGCCAAGGCGCACCTGCATGTCATCAGCGCCCATCCCACGCCAATGCTCTCGTCCGCCGACCCGACCTTCCAGCTCAAGGAAACCATCGAGGCCCGGTATCGCGAACAATGCCAGGCGTTCCAGGCCGAGTTCGACATCGACGACCAGCATCTGCACATCGAAGAAGGCCCGGCGGATGTACTGATCCCGTTCATGGCGCGCAAGCTGCAGGCGGCGGTGACGGTGATCGGCACCGTGGCCCGTTCAGGGTTGTCCGGGGTGCTGATCGGCAATACCGCCGAGGCGGTGCTCGATACGCTGGAAAGCGACATACTGGTGCTCAAGCCGCAGGAGGTCGAGGACCATCTGGTAGAGCTGGCGGCCAAGGAATAAAGCTCCCTGGCACAAAAGCTCCTTTGCACTGGCCGGGTCAGCCGCCGATCGCATCCTTCAGGAACCCGGGCGCGATGTACCGCTGGTAATGGGCTTCGGACAGAAGGAAAAACTCCCGATCAATGGCATCGCGCAGGTCCGGCAGGTCCCAATCGCGAAACTCCGGCATCAGCACCATGCCATAGGCTTCCAGGTTGTTGATCACCCGCGCGCCCCGGGCGATCAACTGGTAGGCCCAGCAATATTCCGACTGGTGCGGCACAAAACGGATCTTGCGCGATTCCAGTTGCTGGCGCAGCAACCCGGGGTCGAAAACCTCCAACTTGGCCACCATCACCTGCACCAACAGTTGTTCGAGCCGCATCCACACCGCGCGTTTTTCGTCCTCGTTGTAGCCGTTCCAGTGAATCACTTCATGGTGGAACCGCTTGCAGCCACGGCACACCAGGTCACCGTAGACAGTGGAGCAAAGGCCGACGCAGGGGGTCTTGATGAGCTGGTTGGGCATAGGGGAAAGCACACGCAAAAGCAGGACAGGCTGGCATGTTAGCCCTTTGTCTAAGATTGATCACCCCTCAAACTTGAGCGCCCAACTTACCTTTAATTTTTTTTTCCCGTAGAATCAGCCAGCCTTTTAAGGCGCCAATGTCCGTTAGAAGCTGTTTTCAAAGCGTCACGAGCACAGTCGTTCCTTCAGAGCGGTGTTGGCGAAGGGTCTTTCCAGCGGGGAAAGCCCAACGCCAACCCTCATCAGCTCCCGTTCTGCAGGCGTAAAACTTTGAAAGCAGCTTCTGTGAGGAACTCCGGAAACTCTGGCGTGGTGGCTCAAAAAGCCGCCGACGCGCATGAGTACCGTGGGTTTCTGGATGAGCGTCCCGGACACCCATTTGGGACCACTGATGAGGGTAATAACTGTGCTTGAAGCCTACCGCAAACATATCGAAGAGCGCGCAGCCCTGGGTATCGTTCCCCAGCCGCTTAACGCCGAACAAACCGCAGGCCTGATCGAGCTGCTGAAAAATCCTCCGGCTGGCGAAGAAGCTTTCCTCGTTGACCTGATCACCAATCGCGTTCCGCCTGGAGTCGACGAAGCCGCCTACGTCAAGGCCGGTTTCCTCTCCGCCCTGGCCAAGGGCGAGGCCCAATCCCCTCTGCTGGACAAGAAGCGCGCCGTTGAACTGCTCGGCACCATGCAGGGCGGCTACAACATCGTGACCCTGGTGGAACTGCTGGACGACGCCGAACTGGCGCCGGTAGCCGCCAAGGAACTCAAGCACACCCTGCTGATGTTCGATGCCTTCCACGATGTGGCTGAAAAAGCCAAGAACGGTAACGTTCACGCCAAGGCCGTGTTGCAATCCTGGGCCGACGGCGAGTGGTTCAAGAACCGCCCTGTGCTGGCCGACAAGATCAGCCTGCGGGTGTTCAAGGTCACCGGCGAAACCAACACCGACGACCTGTCCCCTGCCCCTGACGCCTGGTCCCGCCCGGACATCCCGCTGCACGCCCTGGCCATGCTGAAAATGGCCCGTGACGGCATCGTGCCTGATGAACAAGGCAAGACCGGCCCGATGAAGCAGATCGAAGAGATGCGTGGCCAAGGCTTCCCGATCGCCTACGTCGGTGACGTGGTCGGTACCGGTTCGTCGCGCAAATCGGCGACCAACTCGGTGCTGTGGTTCTTCGGTGACGACGTTCCTTTCGTTCCGAACAAGCGCGCCGGCGGTTTCTGCTTCGGCAGCAAGATCGCACCGATTTTCTACAACACCATGGAAGACGCCGGCGCCCTGCCGATCGAATTCGATGTGTCCAACATGCACATGGGCGACGTGATCGACCTGTACCCGCATGCTGGCAAAGTCTGCAAGCACGGTACCGATGAAGTCCTGACCACCTTCGAAATGAAGACCCCGGTCCTGTTGGACGAAGTCCGTGCCGGCGGTCGTATCCCGCTGATCATCGGCCGTGGCCTGACCGAGAAGGCACGCGCCGAACTGGGCCTGCCAGCGTTCGATTTGTTCAAGAAGCCTGAAGCTCCCGCTGAAAGCACCAAGGGTTTCACCCTGGCGCAGAAGATGGTCGGCAAGGCTTGCGGTCTGGCGGAAGGCCAAGGCGTGCGCCCGGGTACCTACTGCGAACCGAAGATGACCACCGTGGGTTCCCAGGACACCACCGGTCCGATGACCCGTGACGAACTGAAAGACCTGGCGTGCCTGGGCTTCTCGGCTGACCTGGTAATGCAGTCCTTCTGCCACACCGCGGCCTATCCGAAGCCGATCGACGTGACTACCCACCACACCCTGCCTGACTTCATCATGACCCGCGGCGGCGTTTCCCTGCGTCCGGGCGACGGCATCATCCACTCGTGGCTGAACCGCATGCTGCTGCCAGACACCGTGGGTACCGGTGGTGACTCGCACACCCGCTTCCCGATGGGCATCTCGTTCCCGGCCGGTTCCGGCCTGGTCGCGTTCGCCGCTGCCACCGGTGTCATGCCGCTGGACATGCCCGAATCGATCCTGGTGCGCTTCAAAGGCAAAATGAAACCTGGCATCACCCTGCGTGACCTGGTTCATGCCATTCCGTACTTCGCCATCCAGAACGGCCTGCTGACCGTCGAGAAGAAAGGCAAGAAAAACGCCTTCTCCGGCCGCATCCTGGAAATCGAAGGCCTGGAAGGCCTGACCCTGGAACAGGCTTTCGAATTGTCCGACGCCTCGGCCGAACGTTCGGCTGCCGGTTGCACCATCAAGCTGTCGAAAGAGTCGATCACCGAGTACCTGCAATCGAACATCACCCTGCTGCGCTGGATGATCGGCGAAGGCTACGGTGATGCACGTACCCTGGAACGTCGCGCCCAAGCGATGGAAGCCTGGGTCGCCAACCCGCAACTGATGGAAGCCGACGCCGACGCCGAATACGCCGAAGTCATCGAAATCGATCTGGCCGACATCAGCGAGCCTGTACTCTGCGCGCCGAACGACCCGGACGATGCCCGTCTGCTGTCCAGCGTTGCTGGCGAGAAGATCGACGAAGTGTTCATCGGTTCGTGCATGACCAACATCGGTCACTTCCGCGCAGCCGGTAAACTGCTGGAGCAGGTCAAGGGTCAGCTGCCAACCCGTCTGTGGCTGTCGCCGCCGACCAAGATGGACGCTCACCAGCTCACCGAAGAAGGCTACTACGGCATCTACGGCAAGGCCGGCGCACGGATGGAAATGCCAGGCTGCTCGCTGTGCATGGGTAACCAGGCGCGCGTCGAGCCGAACTCCACCGTGGTGTCGACCTCGACCCGTAACTTCCCGAACCGTCTGGGTGACGGCGCGAACGTCTACCTGGCTTCGGCCGAGCTGGCGTCCGTGGCTTCGATCCTGGGTCGCCTGCCGACCGTCGAGGAGTACATGGAATACGCCGGCAAGATCGACAGCATGGCAGCGGACGTATACCGCTACCTGAGCTTCGACCAGATCGCCGAGTTCCGTGAAGCGGCTGCAAACGCCAACATCCCGGTCGTTCAAGCGTAAAGCTTAAAACGCCCGACTGAAAACGCCGCCCTTCTTGCGAGGGGCGGCGTTTTTTTATGCCTGTCATTTCGATGCCAGCCGAACCACCGCTTTCGCGAGCAAGCCCGCTCCCACAGGGGTTCGGTGGTGTACTGCGATGCTGCATCCAGCCTGGTCCTTGTGGCGAGGGAGCTTGCTCCCGCTGGGCTGCGCAGCAGACCCAACCATTTGCCTGACACACCGAGTCGTCAGGACTCAGGGGCGCTTCGCACCCCAGCGGGAGCAAGCTCCCTCGCCACGGGTAATGGTGTCGACTTACAGACTTGTGCACGCCACCACAACCATTGTGGTCCAGTCAGGCCATCAGGGAGTAGACCAACGCCGTAATCGCCACCAACCCCACCAACACAACGAAGACGTTGGAGGCCTGGCCGCGATAGCGGGCCATGGCCGGGACTTTGCGGATGGCGTACATCGGCATCAGGAACAGGATGGCTGCGATGACCGGGCCGCCCAGGGTTTCGATCATGCCCAGGATGCTCGGGTTGAGGGTGGCGACGATCCAGCACACCACCAGCATGAACGCTGCGGTGAGGCGGTCCAGGGTCTTGGGTGCCGGACGGCGGCCACTCTTGACGATCAGGCCCTTGAGGCCTTCGCTGGCGCCGATGTAGTGCCCCAGGAACGATTTGGAAATGGCGACAAACGCAATCAACGGCGCGGCAAAGGCGATGGTCGGATTGCTGAAATGGTTAGCCAGGTACGACAGGATCGACAGGTTCTGCGCCTTGGCCTCGGCCAATTGCGCCGGGGTCAGCGTCAGCACGCAACTGAACACGAAGAACAGCACCATCACCACCATCAGCACATGGGCGCGCGACAGGATCTGCGAACTGCGCTCCTCGGCGTTGGCGCCGTAGCGACGCTTCTGGTCCACCGCAAACGCCGAGATGATCGGCGAGTGGTTGAACGAGAACACCATCACCGGGATCGCCAGCCACAAGGTATGCAACAACGCCGAAGGTTCCGGCGGCGTCGACGCCGTGCTCAGGATACCGCCGCTCCAGTGGGGAATCAGGAACACCGCCAGAAACAGCAGCGCCACGATGAACGGGTAGACCATCAGGCTCATGGCCTTGACGATCGCCTGCTCGCCGCAACGGACCACCGCCAGCAGGCCGAGGATCAGCACCAGGGACAGCACGGCCCGAGGGGGCGGCTGGATGTGCAACTGATGTTCCAGGAAGCTGCCCACCGTGTTGGTCAGCGCCACGCTGTAGATCAGCAGGATCGGGAAAATGGCAAAGAAGTACAAAAGCGTGATCAGCGCACCGGCCTTGAGGCCGAAATGCTCTTCCACCACCTCGGTGATGTCCGCGCCATCGCGACCGGACAACACGAAACGGGTCAGGCCCCGATGGGCATAGAACGTCATGGGGAACGCCAGCAACGCCAGGATCAGCAGCGGCCAAAAGCCACCCAGGCCCGCATTGATGGGTAAGAACAGAGTGCCGGCACCGATGGCGGTGCCAAACAGACCCAGCATCCAGGTGGTGTCCTGGCGACTCCATTGGCTGAGGGTGGCTGGGACTGTCGTTTCAAAGCGCTCTTCGACGCTATTGGCCTGATCATTCATCCGGTCGGATCTCCGCTTTCCGGTCACATGCACTCGGCCGGGACGAGTCGGAAAACCCCGACAGGCAGCGCCCTGACCGAAACAGGGGCGCGATTGTCCGGGATTCACGAGCAGAAGCAAAGACTTAGCTGAGGAGTGGTTATGCGGATCAGATCGCCGCAGTGGAATTGTCCCTGTATTTCCCTGCATCCCCTGTGGGAGCGAGCTTGCTCGCGATGCAGGCGACTCGGGGTGCAAGTTGCTACCGAGGCGCTGCTATCGCGGGCAAGCCTTGCTCCCACAAAGCTCGCTCCCACCATTGGATCGGAGTACAAGCAGCGAGACAGGCCGTCTGTCAGGCGCCCACACAAAGGCACCACGGCAACCGAAATGCACATAAAAAGCCAAGCCCCCCTGCCCCCGGCTCCTACAATCAGGTTGAATAGCCACAATCGATCCAGCGCCCACAGGAGCCCAGCATGACCGCAACCGTTCTGGTACTGGTTGAAACCGTCAATGAATACCTGCCGATTCTCGAACGGCAGGGTTACCACCTGGAATTGGCGCCCACGCCGGCCGAACGCAAGACAGCGATTTTCGAACACGGTGAACGCTTCAGTGCGGTACTGACCCGCGGCCCCCTGGGTTTGACGGCGGAAGAAATCGGCGCCCTGCCCAATCTGCAAATCATCTGCGTGATCGGTGCCGGTTACGAGCAGGTGGACCTGCAGGCCGCGCGCCAGCGGGGCATCGTGGTAACCAATGGCGCCGGGGTCAACGCGTCGTCGGTGGCCGACCATGCCATGGCACTGCTGCTGGCGCTGGTGCGCGACATCCCCCGGGCCGATGCGAGTGTGCGCCGTGGCGAGTGGGCCAAGGTCATGCGCCCTTCCCTGGCCGGCAAGCGCCTGGGCGTGCTGGGCCTGGGCGCGGTGGGCATGGCCATTGCCAAGCGCGCCGCCCTCGGCTTCGACATGAGCGTCAGCTACCACAATCGCCGGCTGCGCAACGACGTGCCCTACACCTTCTGCGCCACGCCCACGGAACTGGCCCGGGTCTCGGACTTCCTGATCGTCGCCACCCCCGGCGGCCTGGATACCCGGCAGTTGATCAACAAACAGGCCCTCGACGCCCTGGGCCCCCATGGCTTCCTGGTGAACATCGCCCGCGCCAGTGTGGTCGCCACCGCCGACCTGATCAGCGCCCTGGAACAGCGGCGGATCGCCGGCGCGGCCCTGGACGTGTTCGATCACGAACCCGAAGTGCCGGACGCGCTGAAAAACCTGCCCAACGTGGTACTGACGCCCCATGTGGCCGGACTGTCGCCGGAAGCGACGCGTGGCACGGTGGAGTTGGTCGGCCAGAACCTGAACGCGTTCTTTGCCGGCAAACCGGTGTTGACGCCGGTGCCGCTACCCGACGCGCAGCGTTAAAGCACGCCCAGCAAGGTCCATAACCGCCGGGATTCGGCATCGGCACTGATCAGTTCGCCCAGCAGTTCGCTCAGCGGCTTGTTGCCCCACTCCACACCACGCCGGATCAGGTAGGGCACCGGGCTGTGGGGCTCGGTACGGGCCAGGTAACCGGCGATCACCAGAAGTTGTCGGTAGGCCTCTTCACGATTGGCCGGTTCCTGGAAGACCTGGGCAGCCGCCTGCGGCTGGGGCGTCGACGTCGTCGCCGGGGGCGTTTGCACCGGCACGACGGTGGGTTGTTGTGGGTGCATCGCGATGAACTCCTCTACCAGTGTCAGCAACGCCTGGATCACGTCCTGCAGGGATTTGTAGCCCGGGGCCAGGTTGCCCAGGTAAGCGTCGCTCCAGGCTTCGAGCCGTTGCAGGTGCTGCAGGCTCAACATCAGGCTGCCCTGGCGATGCAACCAGAACGACAAGGGGGTGCCGCGAATCAGTTCGCTGAGTTTCTTTTGCTCGTTGCGCGCCGCTTCCGCCGACGCCTTGGCGTTCTTGCTGTCGTTGACCAATACTTGCTGACGTTGCAAGCGTTGCCAGTCGTCCAGGCAGAAACTGGCAAACGCCGGGTCCCGGCCATCGAGCAATGGCACCCGCGTCAGCAACACTTCGCTGTAGCGCCGGGCCAGCCACTCCAAGGGGATCACTCGCCACGACTGGTCGCCTTCATCGGCCTGGGGATGCAACTGCTCCGGATAGCGTTCACACAACCCCGCCACCAGCGCCAGGCTGCCCGGCAACCCCTCCAGCCCGGCCCGATGCAACCAGGCCTCTCCCAGCCAGGCACTGATCATCAAGTCCTTGCTGCGCTCCAGCAGCAGCGTGGTCGCGAGCCGTTCCAGGTCCGGCCACAGGGCGCGCTTGATCGAAGACTGCCACACACCGGTGGGCAAGCTGGTGTCGTCCTCCCGGCGCAATTCGCGCAGTTGGTCGTATTCCGGCTCGTAGCGCAGGTCGAGACCACAGGGTGACTCGGCACTGATCGGCTCGAGCAACTGAGTGACCAACTCGGGCAAAGGCGATATCGGCACGCTCACAGGCCCTCCTCACGGGTGGCGATGGCGGGGCTCGATGAGGTCGCCATGAAAGGTGAACGGGGTGCCCGCGTCGGCAGCGGCGGGATCGACAATGGCAGCTTGGAGCCCTGGCTCATCAGCGACAGGCGCACGAACATCAGTGTCTGCTCCGCCGTGCGGGCCTGGGTCTGGGCAGTGACCGGCAGTTGCAGGGCCAGGGGAAAATCGGTGTAGTCGACATTCGGCTGACGCTGGGCCGATCCCAGCGCGCGCATCAGGCGCAGCAATGACCACGGCCCCTGGTACTCCCAGCCAGCCTCCAGGTCGCGCACCACCAGGTTCGGTTGCAATGGATCGTTGGCCGGACGCTGGTAGCCGTTGCGGGCCCAGCGCAAGGTCAGGCGCACGGGCTGGCCGACCATCCACCGCAGGTTCTGCTGGCCGCCGCCGGGGTAGCTGATCTGTTGGTTGCCGGCGTCCAGGCTCCAGGCGATCACCTGGTCAGCGCCGCGCTCTTCATCACGATCGGTCCGCCAGCGCACGTCCATCTCCACCCCCAGAATGCCACTCTTGTCGCGCACGAACAGCGGCCCGAGCCAGGTGCCGGCCTGTTTCAAACGGTTGAGAAAATCCTCGGCCGCCAGGCGCTCCGGCGTCTGGCTCAACACCAGTCCGGCCTGGGCCAGGGGCAGGCGTGTGTCGATCAGCTCCAGCAGGTGCTGGACCCGCGCCGGGTCGGCATCGCTGGCGCGCACATCCTGGGCGAACGGAAAACGCCCGGCCAGGTATTGATTGAAATAATTGGCCACGTCATTCCAGGCGCTCGCCGCCTGGTTCTGTTGCAGGTACAGGCACCGTTGCAGGGCGCCCTGCTGCAACGCGACCGTGCGCTGGGCCAGGTCACCGCGCCCGCTGGGCAGGCTGGAGGTCTGCAAGATCTGCGCACAGGACGTGGTGTCCATGGTGATGAAGTCCCGGCTCACCAATTGCTCCAATTGGGCCGCCGAGCTGGCCGGATTCTGGTTCTTGTACTTGAGCAATTCATCGTTGAGGGCCATGAAGCGCGCCACCTGGTCGTGCTCCAGGGCCGACAGGTTGTCCTGCTGGACGATCAGCCATTCCAGGGCAGGCATTCGCTGTTCGGCGACCTGCAGCATCACACCGAACTGCTGGCTCAGGCTCAGCTTCAAGTCTTGTGGATCGCTGGCACCGTACAGCTGCAAGCCGAAGTTCTTCGAACCGTCCCAGCGCTGGACATCGGCCCGCTGGCTGAACAGCGGCTGGGCATCGATTTCGTCCAGGCCACTCTTGATCTGCGCCAATGCCCGGCGATTGAGCAGACGCTGGAAACGGATCGCCAGGTCGCCGCGGTGCACATCCATGAAGGCTTTCTGCAGCGCCACGGCCTGGGTCGTTTGCACATTGAAACCCATGCCGGGCAACGACGCGTCGCTTTCATCCAGGCTCAACCACATGGCCCGTGCGGCAGCGCCTTCGGCGGCCTGCATCAGCGCGTCACGGTAATCCGGCGGAATGCGCGGCAGTTCTTCGCTGGCATAGCTCTTGTAGCTGGCGAAGTAGTTCAGGGCGACGCTGAAATCATCACTGCCATCGCCCTGGCCCATCGCATCGGGGTTGCTGTCCGACGGATCCTTCTGCATGGCCAACGCCACGAAATCGCGCTTGAACAATGCCTGCACCGCACCGTCCAGCGCCGTGACATGGTCCTGCAAAACCAGCAGGCCGCTGCCCTGTTGCACCAGCAGGTTGTCCCGGGAGCCGGTCTGGACGATCCACTGGTCACGAAAACTCTGCTGCAACTTCGCCGCCTGGCTCTCCAGGTCCTGCTCGATATCCGGCCCCAGCAAAGCGCTGTGACTGACCTTGTCCAGCATCTGGCTGTAGCCGGGCACCAGGTCCTGGCCCTTGCCTCGGCCCCAGGCCGAATTGGTCAGGCTGACCAGCGTCTGCAAATCGTCGATCAGCGCCATCAAGTCTTCGAGTTCATTCAAGGAATTGCCGCTGCCGGCCTCCAGCCGTTGCAAGTGCAGCTTGAGGTAACCGGCCTGGCGCACGAAGTTGTCCGCCAGGAAGTAATGGTCCAGCCAGCGCTGCATCAGGCCGGTGAAGTTATCGGAGATCACCGGGCGCGCGGCGTTCAGGTCCAACCCTTTCAAATCACTGTTCTGGGCATCGAACAGCACCCGGTTGTAGAAATGTGCGCGGCTCAAGGTGCCGGTGTTGAGTCCCAGGGACAACGCGGTATTGCTCAGTTGCACCAGTTCGTCCAGCGGCGCCTTGGGGTCGTTCACCACCTGGCTGAACATCTGGTTGTGCTGTTCCAGGCGTACCGCCAGGTCCACCAGTGCCTTGGCCTTCACGTAGCTCTGCCATTGCGCCGGGTCTTCACTCTCGACGTTGCCCCGGCGCTCGGTGTTGCGGATGGACTTGAGTTGCTCCAGGTCTGCGTTCAACAGATCCCGCAATGGCAAGATCCAATGATGCCGGGCGGTCAGGCGTAACCCATTCTCCAGTTGCGTGTCCACGGAAGAAAACCACGAGGTGGGAAAGACCACCGAAACGAAGCGCCAGCTCGGGGCTTTTTCCAACACGTTCCAGTAGTTCTGCACGTTGTGCCGGGTCGGCTCCAGTTGGGGTTCGTCGGGGTCGACGACGAGGTGGTTCTTATGGGCGCTGAGGATCAACCGCGACAACCCTTCGGCTTGCTCCACCGAATCGTGCCAGACCCAGACCATGCCCCCCAGCCAGACCAGGCCCACCACCAACGCCACCGCCGCGGCCAACCGATGCCCACGCTGGCGCAAGCGCAACAGCCGTGGCACAGGCTGGGCCAGGCCACGCTCGGCCACCAGCCGCCGCGACCACAATTGCCGGGCGAACACGGTTTGCCCCTGGGCGCTGTCGGCGGCGGTCAACCCGTCGTCACTGACGGCCGGCGCCTGGCTGGCGGTGAAATACACCCCGCGAAAGCGCGGCGCTTCACCTTGGGCGTTGCCCTGGAACACCGGCTCCAGCAGGATCTGCAAGGCCCGCCGCAAGCCTTCGAAACGCTCCGGCAAACCATAGAGATCGTTACCCAATTGTCCCGACAGCGCACCGATCTCGATGATCGACTGCGACAGCGCGGCGTTGACCTGGTCCAGGGCCTGATCACTCCACTGCGACTGCCACGCCGCATCCGGCAAATACGGCGACGACCAGCCCAGCATCGACTCCCGTGCCTCGGCGGGCAGCGCACTGACCAGTTCCTGGAACCCGGGCAGTTCTTCCATCCCGGTCATCACCACATACACCGGCAGGCTGAGACCGAAGCGTTGCAAAAGGTCGATGAAGCAGCGCCGGACCTTGAGGCTCAGCTCGGTGGTGTGCTCGATGTCATCGAGGGTGCTGAACGGCACGGTCCAGATCACCGCATCCAATGGCCGTTTGCTGCGCAAGCGCAACATCAGCCCGAGCAGGCGCCACCAGTTGCCCCGTTGCCGGTTCATGCCTTCATCGGGCAGGAACAACGCCTGGGGCACCACCAGCACCGCGCCTTCGGCATCGGAAAACCAGCGCCCGAACCAGGCCGCCTTGTCGGTCGGTTGCAAGCGCCACTGGGCACACAGTCGGGCACCGTCGGTTTCATTGCCGAGCATCATCAGCCAGGGCATCTGATAGCGGTCCCGGGTGCCCTGCTCCTGTTCCATGTGGCGCACCGCCCCATAGAAACTGCGGATCGCCGCCCCGCCCTGGGTCCGCAGCCACCAGATCAGGGCCGCGATCAACAGCACCACGACGATGGCGATCAATACCAGGGCAACGATGCTCAGGGTGCTCATGAATCCTGCTCCTGAACCACCGCCGACTCGTTCAGTTGCAACACCGGCTCGAGTTCCAAACGGATGTCACGCCAGAACACCTGCCCCAAGCCGGTCAGCAACAACACCATCGCCAGGATCGCCAGCCCCAGGCGCAAGCCGTCCGGCAACGACTGCTGCACCGGCATGCGCACTGGCGGCGCGGCCGCAGCCAACGCCAGGCGCTGGCTGACGTCGAGGTAATCGGGGTCGTGTTGCCAGGCGAAGGTGAACAGCGCCGCGCGCCACTTGGCCTGCTGGACCTGACCGGGCTCGCCCCGCAATCGCCCCTGGAACCCCAGGATCAGGCACTGCAGGTAGACGTTCGCCAGGTCCCGGGTACCAGGCATCTGCTCGTCCAGCAATTTCTTGATCGCCGCCGGCAAGCGCTCGCCGGCCTGGCGACTGGCATACATGCGTGATTCGAGGGGGTGCTGCTGCCAGGCCAGTTGGCCGGGCCAAGGGCTGAACAACAGGGTTTCGTCCACCAGCGCGACGAAGGCATAGACCAGCGCCTTGACCTGCTCGGTGGCCGCATCGCCGACGGTGGCGAAGGCCACCCGCCACAGGCGTTGGGCACTGCGCCCGGAAAACTCCACCACCCGGTTGACCAAAACCGCGGGGTCGCTGTCCCTGGGCAAGTCTTGCCACTCCTGGGACCACTTCAGCCAGGCCTGGCGAAAAGCGCTGCTCAGCGGCGCCTCATGCAGACTCCGAACCGCCCCGCCACTTCCGTCAGGCATACGACTCCCCTTTTGCGATCAGGCACTTTCACTGGCTTGCGCCACGAACAACACCACTTGCCACGGGCTGCTGGCCTGGGCCGATGCCGGTGCCACGATGTGCAGCGGCAATTGCCCGTCGAACCATTGCCCGCTGGCGGCCACCACGAACAAACGGGTGTCGTCGCCGACGCTGTAGGCCACCTGTTCGTTGCGGCTCATGGCCTGGTGGGACAAACCGCTCATGCGTTGCCGGCTCAGCAGCGGGACGTGGCGCGCCGACGCGATGATCGCCCCGCGCAACCAGTCGGCCGCCGCCTGCTCGCTGGCACCGTTGGGCATGCGCAGGCCGATCACCAGGCGTTGATCCGGCTGGTCGTCCGGCAACTGGATCGAGAAGACCTGCTCGTTGCGCTCGAAGGCCAGGCTGCGATAGCCGGCACGGACCAGCTCCAGGGTGGTTTCCAGCCAATCCAGCAACGGCTCGTAGCCATGCTGCAACTCGAGAAAATCCAACGGTGCGAAGGCCGGGACGCCCGCCAGCGGATCGAGGGCCGACCAGCTCCCGGCCAGCCCCAGCAGCAAACCGTAGAGTGCCTGGGGCGTCGCCACGCGGGTGTTCAGCGCCCCTTCGACTTCCGGCAAGCGCGCCCACAAGGCGGTCAATTGCCGACGAATCTCCATGGCATCGTCCTGGTTGCCGGCCGCCTGGGCCTGACGCAAGCGACCGGCGAGGAACATGCACTTTTCCCGGGCCCGGGCACACACCCCGGCGACCCGCCGGCCGAGGACCGATTCCGGCAACAGGACCGGCGTTGGTGGCGTGTAGGGCACGCGCCAGAAGCCACCGCCCTCCTTGCGGATGCGCAGCAACGGCAGGCAGATCGAATCGGCCTTGCTCAGTTGCGTGCACAACCTCGGGTTGGGTCGCCAGACAGTGATCGATTCGGGAAACTCACCGCTGGTGAGGTCCGGCAACGCCTCGCCGACCACCGACTGCAAACGGCCCTTGAGCGGCAGCAGTTGCCCGGCGCGCCACAGTGGGCTGACGGCCAGGTACACGGTCACGGTGGCGTCGGCGGTCTTGTCGATGGCCTCGGTGATGTCCAGCTCCAGCGTCGGCCCGACGCCAGCCTGCAGGTTGACCGGCAAGCCATCCGGCAAGGTCCCTTGCAATTGCAGCAGCCGTACCTGGCCGGCACTGAGGGCCGACGGGTCGACCTCCAACTGGCTGACGCCCCAGAACCAAGGGTTGCAGGCCCCGGCGAAATGCGCAGCCAAGGCCTCGGCACGCAGCCCCTGCAATTGAAAATGCTGGGGCAGCAATTGCATGCCCTCATGCCAGCACACCGCGTCAGGTAACAGACTCATACGACTCCCTTCGACATCCCAATGTCGCCGCCCATGGCGGCCCGCGGTTTACTCAAGGCTGATGGTCATCACGCTGGCCATCGTTGACGAGGGTCATCTCGCGACTGTCGAACTTCAGCCAGGCCTTGCGCTGATCGTCCAGCCGAAGCCGGTGGGCTCCGGGAGTGTTATAGCTGGCGAAGACCAAAAGTCCAGCGGCGCGCCGGCCCTCCAACGGGAAGGGTTGGCGGTCGATGAATTGCCCCGGGACCAGCTCCAGCCCCCACACCGACATGAGTTGACGATAGTCGCGCTGGAACTGTTCGCGCTCGGCGAACCATTGGCTGGCGGTGATGCCCGACAGCTGCTTGAGCAGGTCCGGGTCGTTCACCGCGATGAAATCCACCGCGATCGGCGTGTCGTCATTGGCCCGGGGCGCGACGTCCAGGGTCAGGCTGTCCAGGTCGACACTGGGGGCAAAGAGCGAGCAACCGGTGAGTGCCAGGCTCAAAAAAAATCCATAAAAAAACCCACGCAAAATGAATCTTCCTTTTCTCAGCGGTCAAAAATTGTTTTTGCTTGCTTTTTTATAGACCTGTTCTAGCGTCTTGGGTAGTTCGACCCACACGGTTGAATGGACCAGGTTCGTCAAGGGAATGACAGGTTTTCTGCCGCCCGTTTGCAACCTGCGGATCAGCAAGGGAATGCGATGAGCGGGACTCCCGATGCATTGCTCCCACACATGCATCGGAGTCGGCCGCCATGGCAGAAAGTACCCAGCACAAGCTCGACAGAGTCCGTCCTCCCCGCGTCCAGATCACCTATGACGTGGAAATCGGCAACGCCATCGAGAAAAAAGAATTGCCACTGGTGGTCGGCATTCTGGCCGACCTCTCGGGCAAGCCGTTGGACCCGCTGCCCAAGCTCAATGAGCGGCGCTTCACGGAAATCGATCGGGACAACTTCAACGAGGTGCTCGCCTCCATCTCCCCCCGCGCCACGCTGCAGGTGAACAACACCCTCAGCGGCGACGACAGCAAGCTCAACATCGAGCTCAACTTCCGCCACATCGACGACTTCGACCCGGTCAAGGTCGTGGAGCAGGTCACGCCGTTGCGTCGGTTGTTCGAAGCGCGCCAACGCCTGCGGGATCTGTTGACCAAGCTCGACGGCAACGATGACCTGGACAAATTGCTGCGTGACGTGATCGCCAACACCGAGGGCCTGCAGGAGATCAAGTCGGCCCGGCCCCAGGACGCGACGCAGGAGTTGCCGACCGTCGCCGCCAACGATGACCCTGCCCCGGCCGAACCACAGGCCTGATCGCGCGCATCATTCAAGGGAGATACCGCCATGCCTGCTTCATCCAGCGCTCAAACCAGCGAGAGCACGACCCAGACCCTGTCCCTGCTGGACAAGATCATCGCCGAAGGCCGCATGGCCCACGACGACAGCCAGCAAGACTACGCCCGCGACATGCTGGCCGAATTCGCCACCCAGGTCCTCGACGAAGGCATGGCCATCGACAAGGACACGGTGGCGATGATCAACGACCGCATCAGCCAGATCGACGAGTTGATCAGCGCCCAGCTCAACGAAGTGCTGCACCACCCCGACCTGCAGAAACTCGAAGCCTCCTGGCGCGGCCTGCACCTGCTGGTGCAGAACACCGAAACCAGCACCCGGTTGAAATTGCGCCTGCTCAACGTCACTCAGAAAGAACTGCAGAACGACCTGGAAAAAGCCGTCGAATTCGACCAGAGCGCGCTGTTCAAGAAAATCTACGAAGAAGAATACGGCACCTTTGGCGGGCATCCGTTCAGCCTGCTGGTGGGTGACTACACCTTTGGCCGGCATCCCCAGGACATCGGCCTGCTGGAAAAACTCTCGAACGTCGCCGCTGCCGCGCACGCCCCGTTCATCGCCGCCGCCAGCCCGCGGTTGTTCGACATGACCAGCTTCACCGAACTGGCGATCCCCCGGGACCTGTCGAAGATTTTCGAGAGCCAGGAACTGATCAAGTGGCGCGCCTTCCGGGAAAGCGAAGACTCGCGTTATGTGTCCCTGGTGTTGCCGCACTTCCTGCTGCGCCTGCCCTACGGCCCGGACACGCTGCCGGTGGAAGGCATCAACTACGTCGAAGACGTCAACGGCACCGACCATAGCAAATACCTGTGGGGCAATGCCGCCTGGACGCTGGCGCAACGCATTACCGAAGCCTTCGCCAAATATGGCTGGTGCGCGGCGATTCGCGGGGCCGAAGGTGGTGGCGCGGTCGAAGGCCTGCCGGCCCATACCTTCCGTACCAGCTCCGGGGACCTGTCGCTCAAATGCCCGACCGAAGTGGCGATCACCGACCGCCGCGAAAAAGAACTCAACGACCTGGGCTTCATCTCCCTGTGCCACAAGAAAAACAGCGACGTGGCGGTGTTCTTCGGCGGCCAGACCACCAACAAGGCCAAGGTCTACAACACCAACGAGGCCAACGCCAACGCGCGGATCTCGGCGATGTTGCCGTATGTACTCGCGGCTTCGCGTTTTGCCCATTACCTGAAGGTGATCATGCGTGACAAGGTCGGCAGTTTCATGACCCGCGACAACGTGCAGACCTACCTCAACAACTGGATTGCCGACTACGTGCTGATCAATGACAACGCGCCGCAAGAGATCAAGGCGCAGTACCCATTGCGCGAAGCCCGGGTGGACGTGACGGAGGTGGCCGGCAAGCCCGGCGCCTACAAGGCCACGGTGTTCCTGCGGCCGCACTTCCAACTGGAGGAGTTGACCGCGTCGATCCGCCTGGTGGCGACCCTGCCGCCGCCGGTAGCTGCCTGACCGCTGCGTGGCTATGTGGCTATGTGGCTATGTGGCGAGGGAGCTTGCTCCCGCCGGGGCGCGAAGCGGCCCTGTTTTTTAGGACTGCTGCGCAGCCCAGCGGGAGCAAGCTCCCTCGCCACAGGTTCAGCGTTCATCTTTAACGGATCGGTATCGGGTAACACCCCACTCGACTTCAGGAGTTCCACACAATGGATGCAATCATTCTCGACCTCGGCGGCGACATCAAGGGCGACAGCCTGCTGGAGGGGTTCACGGACAAGATCGAGGTCATGTCCTACAGCCATAACGTGGCAATGCAGGTCACCAACGACGTCAGCAACTCGGAGCGCACCTCCGGCCGGCCCCACATCGGCGAATTCACCCTGACCAAATTCGTCGACAGCTCCACCCCCACCCTCAATGAGTATTGCTGCGCCGGCAAGCCAATCCCGCAAGCCGTCATCACCATCGGCCGCAACGCCGCCGAGGGCAGCGGCAAACTCATGCCCTTCATCATCTACACCCTGACCAACGTCGTGCTGTCCAACGTCAGTGTCAGCGGCGGCACCGGCGGCAAACCGGTGGAAACCCTGTCGCTGAACTTCACCAAGATCAAATGGGAACTCACCGCACAGAAAGACGACGGTACCAAGGAAGGCACGGCGGGCACGACCTGGGACCTGGCCGCCAACAAAATGACCAAGTAAGGCAGCCGCGCCCATGGCTGGCTTCGGGCTGCGCCCACCCCTGTTCGAACGCCTGGCCAGCCCGGCGGACGACACCGGGCGGGCGTTCGACCGACAGGCGTTGCAAGACTCGGTGCATGCCGAACTGTCGCGCCTGTTCAATACCCGACGCGGTCCACGGGCGCTGACCGATCCACCGAGCATCCTCGACTACGGCATCGCCGACTGGACCGCGCTGCAACAGCAGCGCAGCGATGACCGGCGCCAACTGACCCGGGAAATCCGCCAGGCCATCACCCACTTCGAACCTCGCCTGCGTCTGGGCGAGGTCCAGGTCTGCCCGGTGCCAGGCCATCCGCAGCAACTGTGCATTCGGCTGTCGGGCGAGTTGCGGGGCGACCTGCATGCCTGGCCCGTGGCCTTTGTCATCGAGCCCGCCGGCGACGGCCTGGAGGTACGCCATGAGCGACTCGATTGACCCGCAACTGCTGGACTATTACCAACGGGAGCTGACCTGGTTGCGTCACGCCGGGAGCCTGTTCGCCGAGCGTTATCCCAAGGTCGCCCGGCGCCTGGAGCTGTCCCCCGGTGAATGCCCCGACCCCCACGTCGAGCGCCTGCTGGAAGGGTTCGCCCTGCTGGCCGCGCGCTTGCAACGGCGGCTGGACGACGATTACGCCGAATTCAGCGATGCCCTGCTCGAACAGCTCTACCCGCTGGCCATGCGGCCCTTGCCGTCGTGTGCCATCGTGCAGTTCGAGCCCGACCCGAGCAAAGGCAACTTGAACGAGGGCTACCCGCTGCCCCGCGACACACCGCTGTTCGTCACCACCGACACAGGCCAGAGCATTCATTTTCGCACCACGGCCGCCGTACATCTGTGGCCAGTCCACGTCAGCGAAGCGCTGCTGCTGGGCAGCGATGAAACCCAGGCGCTGACCGGGGTGGTCCAGGCCCGTTCGGCCTTGCGCCTGGAATTGCGATGCCTGGGAGAAAGCCAGTGGTCGACGCTGGGAATCGACTCGCTGCGGGTGCACCTGGCGGCGTCACCGATGATCAACGCCGGGCTGTACGATTTGCTGGGTGCCCACGCCATCAAGGTCCTGGCCGGCGCGCCGGGCAGCGTGCCGGAGCCGTTGGCCGGCTTGCCGCAGATCGTCGGCTTCGCCAGCGACCAGGTCTTGTTGCCGGACGAGGACGGCGTGCACCCTGGCATGCGCCTGCTGGCCGAGTACTTTGCCTTCCCGGATAAATTCGGTTTCTTCGACCTGCCCCTGGCCGGCGCCACCAGCGACAGCCAGGCCTTGTATCTGTACATCGTGTTCGACCGGGCACCCGGCAGTCGCCTGCCGCTCCAGGCCAGCGACATCGCCCTCGGCTGTACGCCGGTGATCAACCTGTTCCCCCGCACGTCCGAGCCGCTGCGCCCGGATGGCACCCGTAGCGAGTACCGGTTGGTGGCCGACAGTCACCGGGAAAACAGCGTCGAGATCCACAGCATCCGGGGCATGCGCGCCATCTCCGGCCAGGGCGTGCGCAAAGTGCCGGCCTACTACGGCAGCCAGCATGGCAGCGACCAAACCTGCTACTGGCATGCGCGCCGGGTCAGCGGCATGAGCCCGAACCGGCTGGGCACCGACTTGATGGTCAGCCTGGTGGACACCCGGTTCGACCCGCTGGTCGACACCCGCGACTACAGCCTCACCGCCGAACTGCTGTGCACCAACCGCCATCTGGCCCAAAGCCTGCCAGCCGGTACGCCGCTGGGTTTCGAGCGCCCGGGACCGGTGGCCTGGGCGCGCCTGCGCAACCCACCCAGCCCGCAAAGCCTGCCGCGCCTGGACGGTGAATCGCGCTGGCGGCTGGTGTCGCAATTGACCCTCAACCATCTGTCACTGGTCGAAGGCCCCCAGGCACTGGACGCACTGCGTGAGATTCTCGAATTGCACAACCTGCGGGACGAAGCCAGCGCCCACCGACAGATCGAAGGGGTCACCGGACTGGGCTGCGAGCGCGTCATCGCCCATGTCGGCGAAGACGCCTGGCGCGGCTGGCGCAACGGCCTGGAGGTGCGCCTGCACCTGGATCCGCAACATTTTGTCGGCAGCAGCGCCGTGCTCTTCTCCGGTGTGCTGGCGCAGTTCTTTTCCCTTTACGCCACTGCCAACCGCTTCGTACGCACGGTGCTGGTCCAGTCCGACAAGGAGGTGAAGACATGGCAACCCCAAGCCGGCAAACCCCTGGTGCTCTGAACCTGAGCGAGCGACTGCGACGCGACCCGCAACGCTTCGAATGGCTCCAGGCCCTGTTGTTGCTCGAACGCGAACACCCCCAGGCCGAGCCCCTGGGCAGCGGCACCGCGCCGCACGCTGAAGCCTTGCGCCTGCGCGGGCCCTTGACGCCGCTGTTCGCCGCCAGTGAAGTCGAGAGCCTGGACCACGAACCCGGCTTGCCGCCCACCTTGACCACACCGATCTTCGGCCTCGGAGGCCCGGACGGCCCGCTGCCCTACGCCTACCAGGAATGGCTGCAACAGCGAGCACGGGCGAAGGATCACGCCCCGGCGGAATTCCTCGACCTGTTCCAGCATCGCCTGCTCAGCCTGCTTTACAAGGTGATGCGCAAACATCGCATCGCCCTCGGTTTCACCGCCCCAGGCGCGTCCGCCGTACACGCGCAACTGCGAGCGTTGATCGGCCTGCTGCCCAAGGCCTTGCAGGAGCGCCAGGCCGCCCCCGACTCGGCGGTCCTGGCCTGCACCGCGCTGTACGCCGATGGCCGGCGTTCCCTGGACGGGTTCGCGGCGATTGTTCGCGAGCAGTTCGGCTTGCCCGTGGAACTGAGTGCCTACGAAGGTGGCTGGCGTGAAATCCCGCCCGCCAGTCGCAGCCGCCTGCAACCGGGCGGGCGCAACCTGCGCCTGGGCCGCAACGCGGTGGCCGGCACCCGGGTCTGGGACGAACATGCCGGCGTGCGCCTGACCCTCGGCCCGCTGAGCACGGCCCAGGCCAGCGGATTGCTGCCCACCGGCGAGACCCATCCGCTGCTCGCCAGCCTTTACGCCCTGTATTTCGGCCCCGACCTGGACTGCACCCTGGTGCTGCTGGTCCGCGGTGCAGGCCCGCTGCAACTGGGTCGCCAGGCAGCGCCACGGCTGAACTGGAACGGTGGCCTGCAACGCCAGCCAAGCCTGGCCGTGCAACGGATCGAAACCCGCCTTCGCCAGCCGGAGATTGCCTGAAATGGAACTGGCCAGCCTGATCGGACGCCTCAACCCGGACAACCGCCGCGCCCTGGAACGGGCCGCGCAACGCTGCATGCAGCGCAGCCACCACTACGTGGAAATCGAACACCTGCTGTTGGAGTTGCTCGACATCGAGGGCGGTGACTTCGCCTGCCTGCTGCCGCGTTTCGGCCTGGAACGTGACGCGGTGGCCGCGGAAACCAACAAGGCCCTGGACCTGTTCAAATCCGGCAGCACCCGCACGCCCGCCCTGTCGGCGCACACCATCGGCCTGCTGGAAGATGCCGTGGTCCAGGCCAGCGTGTTGGGCCTGGACAGCATTCGCTCCGGGCTGTTGCTGCTGGCACTGCTGGACCGTGATGAGCGCCGCAGCCTGCTGCTCAACAGTGCCTCGTCGCTGCTGCGCATTCCCCGCGACGCCCTGCGCGCCCAGCTATTGGAATGGACCGAAAGCTCCCGTGAGCATGTCGCTGGCGTGCGCCCGGCCAAGCCCGGCGAGGCGCCACAGAAACAGGACCCGGTGCTGGACCAGTACACCCAGGACCTGACCGCCGACGCCCGGAACGGTCGCATCGACCCCATCGTCGGCCGCGACGGCGAAATCCGCCAGTGCATCGACATCCTGCTCAGACGCCGGCAGAACAACCCGATCCTGGTGGGCGCGCCGGGTGTCGGCAAGACCGCCGTGGTGGAAGGCCTGGCCCTGCGGATCGCCGCCGGGGATGTGCCGCCATCGCTGCAGGAAGTCACCCTGCGCGTCCTCGACCTGGGCCTGTTACAGGCCGGCGCCGGGGTCAAGGGCGAATTCGAACAACGCCTCAAGGGCGTGATCGACGCGGTACGCAGCGCCGAAAAACCGATCATCCTGTTCATTGACGAAGCCCACACGCTGATCGGCGCCGGCGGTGCGGAAGGCGGCAGCGATGCGGCCAATCTGCTCAAGCCGGCCCTGGCCCGGGGCGAACTGCGCACCCTGGCTGCCACCACCTGGCTGGAATACAAGAAATATTTCGAGAAAGACCCGGCCCTGGCCCGCCGCTTCCAGTTGGTGCAGGTCGAAGAACCGGACGAACTCACCGCCGTGGAAATGCTCCGCGGCGTGGCGAGCAAACTGGAACAGCACCACGGCGTGCAAGTGTTGGACGCCGCCATCCACGAGGCGGTGAAACTGTCCCACCGCTACATCTCCGGGCGGCAGTTGCCGGACAAAGCCATCAGCGTGCTCGACACCGCCTGCGCCCGTGTCGCCCTCGGTCAACACGACGTGCCGCCGCCGCTGGAAAGCCTGCGCCACCGGCAGAACAGCCTCAAGGATGAAGTCGAACGCCTGCGCCGCGAACAGGCCACTGGCCTGGATCACCGCGAGCGCATCACCCTGCTGGAGGGCGAATCGACCAGCAATGTGCAGGCCATCCGTGAGCTGGAAACCCGCTGGGGCGAAGAGCGCGAAGCCGTACGCGAACTGCTCGACACCCGGCGCGAACTGCTGGCCCTGAGCGAACGGGCCGACAGTGAAAAAGCCGACACCGAGGTCGATAACCGCATCGACCACCTGGCCGCCGAACTGCTGCGCCTGGAAGCCGGCCTCGATGCCATTCGCCAGGACGATCCGCTGGTGCCCGAACAGGTGGACAGCAAGACCGTCGCCGCCGTGATCGCCGGCTGGACCGGCATCCCGGTGGGCAAGATGCTCGCCGACGAAGCCCACGCCGTGCGCACCCTCGGCCAGCGCATGGGCCAGCGAGTCATGGGCCAAAGTACGGCGCTGAACACCATCGCCCAGCGCCTGCAAGCCTACCGCGCCGGCCTCACCGACCCACAGAAACCGGTCGGCGTGTTCCTGCTGGTGGGCCCCACCGGCGTGGGCAAGACCGAAACCGCCTACGCCTTGGCCGATGCCTTGTACGGCGGTGAACGCAACCTGATCAGCATCAACCTCTCGGAGTACCAGGAAGCCCACACCGTCAGCCAACTCAAAGGCGCCCCGCCCGGCTACGTCGGCTACGGCAGCGGTGGCGTGCTCACCGAAGCGGTGCGGCGCAAACCCTATTCCGTGGTGCTGCTGGATGAAATCGAAAAGGCCCACCCGGACGTGCTCGAAGCCTTCTACAACGTCTTCGACAAGGGCCTGATGGAAGACGGCACCGGCCTGGTGGTGGACTTCAAGAACACCGTGATGCTCGCCACCAGCAACGTCGGTGCCGAACTGCTGCTGGACACGCCGGTGGCGCAACTGGGCACCGACGCCTTCAACGAAGCCTTGCACAAGGTGCTGCTGCAAGCGTTCCGCCCGGCGTTTCTGGCGCGCATGACGGTGGTGGCGTACCGGCCGCTGGATGAGGCGACGCTGGAAGGAATTGTGTTGGCGAAGCTGGAGAAATTGCGCGGGCGTTACAAGGCGGCGACTGGCAAGCAGTTCGAATTCGATGCTGGGATCGTCAAGGCCGTACTCGCCAAGTGCAGCGCGGCTGGAGCACGAGATGTCGAGAATGTGCTGATGACACAGGTGACGGGAAAGTTAGCGGAGTGGGTATTGGAATGAAGGGTAAATGACCATGCAGATATTTGTTTCATTCAAGTCTATAAAGTCGAAAGTTATCGACTTGGCTGATCATACGACTTGTGCAGATGCCATACCTCTCATCGTTCAGGAGATCAACCCGTTATTGGGTGCACACCCGATTCCCGCACACGCAGATGTCTTCCTGACCAATGCCAAGGGTAAAGTCGCTTCGGAAACGCTGCTGCCAAATGAGAGCAGCTACACGCTTTTGGTATCCCTACCCTTCGTGCCAGTCCTCGATCCGGAAGTCATGTTGCTTCTGAGCATTCGCTTGCGCCAACAGATCAACTCTCCGAAACCCGGGCATCTTGTCTTTATCAGCACCGGCAGCCATATCAATGGCGATAAAGGCGCCCCCGAAGCCAGTAACCAGCAATGTCCGGCCGACCTTGTCAAACATTGCCATGCCGACGGGTTGCCGCTATCGATCATTTTGATAGACGCCGGTTTCCAGAACGATACAGGCGGTGGTCAGATCTATGATCATGACCCGAATTGGAAATTATCTATCGAGCTGCTCAATGGACGAGTGCGACATTTCGAACATGCATTAACGGGGTTCAAGCTTTCAACTTACCAAACCCATCTGGAGAATTGGGGGGACAACGCAACTCATCTGAGTGATATCGATCTGACGGTATTGGGTGCCAGACTCAACGGTGTCGACGGTCAACTGTTGGTTCGAATGTTTAACGGTGACATCACCTATAACAGCCGGCCTGAGATCCGGCTTGGCACTCGCTGATGCCCCGCTCCACCGACAGCAACACCACCCTCTCCCTCACCGCCGCCACGCTGTCGGCGCTGTATCCTGAATCGCTGTCCGGTGAGGAAAGCCTCAATGCCCTGGGCTCGCATACCCTCAATGGTGTCATCGACGGCGCCCCGCTGACGCTCGCCAGCGCAGTCGCCAGCCATGTCACCACCACCCTGCACAAGGACGCCCTGCTGCGCCCGCTGGATGGGCTGGTCGCCGAAATCCGCCAACTGCCCGCCGACGCCACCGCCGAGCGCTATCAACTGGTACTGCGCCCCTGGCTCTGGTGGCTGAGCCTTGCCAGCAATAACCGCGTGTTCCAGAACCTTGCCACCTCGGACATCGTCACCACGATCTTCAAGGCCCACGCGTTTACCGATTTCCAGCTCAAACTCAGCGGCAGTTACACGCCAAGGGAGTACTGCGTCCAGTACGGCGAAACCGATCTGGCCTTCGTTTCCCGACTGCTGGAAGAAGATGGGATCTTTTGGTTCTTCAGCCATGAAGCCGGTAAGCACACCCTGGTGCTGGCCGACAGCAACGACGCCTTCGCACCGATTCCCAACGGGCCGACTGTGAATTATCTCGGGCAGGGAATGGGCGAGCGGGAACTGCACGGCATCCGCTCAGGGCAGGTGTGCCTGCAGGCGGTGGCCGGGGTTTACCAAGCCACCGATTATGAATTCACCACGCCGACCACATCGCTCTTCAGCCAGGCCGAAGCCGTGGCCGGACCCAACTCGATGTACGAACATCCGGGCGGCTACAACGCCAAGGCCCAGGGTGATGCACTGACCAAACAGCGGGTGGACGGCCTGCGCAGCCAGGAGAAACGTTTTGTCGGCGAGAGCGACTGTCGCTGGTTGGTGCCGGGGTATTGGTTCACCCTCGCCGGCCATGAAGACACGACGCTGAATATCGACTGGGTGGTGACCTCAGTCAGCCACGAAGCCAGCCATGAAAGCTACCGCAATCGCTTCGAAGCGATCCCTAAGGCCACCGCTTATCGACCGGCCCGCACCACATCAAAACCGCGCATGCACACCCAGACGGCCGTGGTGGTGGGCAAGGCCGGCGAAGAGATCTGGACCGATGAATACGGGCGGATCAAGTTGCAGTTCCCCTGGGACCGTACCGGCAAGAACGACGAGACTTCCTCCTGCTGGGTGCGCGTGGTCCTGCCCTGGAGCGGCAAAGGTTTTGGCATGCAGTTCGTGCCGCGAATCGGCCAGGAAGTCATCGTGACCTTCATCGACGGCGACCCGGATCGTCCCTTGGTCACCGGTTGCGTCTATAACGGCGACAACGCCCTGCCTTACGCGCTGCCGGCGAACCAGACCCAATCCGGAATCAAGACCAACTCGTCCAAGGGCGGCGGCGGATTCAACGAGTTGCGCTTCGAAGACAAGAAGGACGCCGAAGAGGTGTTTCTCCAAGCGCAAAAGGACTTCAACATCAACGTGCTCAACGACACCACCGCCACCGTCGGCCACGACGAAACCCTCACGGTGCAGAACGCCCGCACCCGCACGGTGAAGGACGGCGACGAAACCGTCACCCTGGAGAAAGGCAAGCGCAGCGTGACCATCCAGACCGGCAGCGACAGCCTCGATGTGAAGGACACCCGCACCGTCACCGTGGGCTCGGACCAGACCCACAGCACCGGCGGCAACTACGACCACAAGGTCACCGGCAATTACAGCCTGACGGTGGACGGCAACCTGACCATCAAGGTCAGCGGCACCCTGACCCTGCAAAGCGGCGGCAGCTTCGCCATCAAGAGCGGCGCGGACCTGGCAGCCCAGGCCAGCACGTCCATCAGCCAGAAAGCCGGCACGGCCCTGAGCAACCAGGCCGGGACGTCATTGGAAAACAAGGCTGGCACCACCCTGACCAACGACGCCGGCATCAGCCTGGTGAACAAGGCGGCCGCCGAACAGACGGTGGACGGCGGCGGCATGCTGACCATCAAGGGTGGCCTGGTGAAGGTCAACTGACGGGAGCACGGCGATGACCACGAAAAGACTGGACCTGGAACGCGGCGACAGCCGGCTGGACGGGCAACTGGTCGATGGCCGGCTCGACGGCCCGCTGCACATCGAAGAAGCTCAACGCCCGCAGGCGAAACTCAACTACAGCCAAGGTGAACTGCAGGGCACCAGCACCCTGTATCACCCCAATGGCAAGGTCTCGGCGGTCCTGCCGTTCGTAAAGGGAAAATTGCAGGGCGTGGCGAGCTTTTATGCGGCCGAAGGCGGCTTGCAACGCCAGGCAACGTACCGTCGCGGGTTGCTGCACGGTGAGGCCAACAACTACTTCCCCGACGGGCAACTGGCCGAAGCCGAGGTCTATCGCGACGGTGTGCGCGATGGCCGCTACCGCCGCCTGCACCCCAACGGCAACCCGGCGGTCGAAGCCCGCTACCTCAACGGCCAACTGCTGGAACCGGCCCAAGCCTACGCCCAGGACGGCCGCCCACTGGACGCCGAGGGCAAACCGATCTCCCGGCTGCACTGGTGGTTCAAGCGCTGGAATGACCCTGCTTAAACATGCCCCCTGACTTTCCTGTGGGAGCGAGCTTGCTCGCGAAAGCGGTGGATCAGCTTAAATCGATGGCGGTGGGTCAGTCGCATCAATGGCGCCTGTACCGTCGTCTCCCCGGCTCACTGAATGCCCATACCTTTTGCTGGGGTCCATCACGCTAAAGCGCCTGTACAACATACCCACGTATGGTATCGAACGCGGTCCGGCGCGATGCAGACTCATTCTCCAGCGACAGCCACTTTCTCATGCCGAGAAAGGCGGCTTTCGCCAACGCCCTTGAGCCAAGCCTTCGGAGAACGACCATGACCACACATTTGAACGCCCCTGCCGCAAAGGATGGAATGCATCCGGATTCAAACATGAGCTTGCACGCTGCCTCGTACGAGGAGTTGGTCCCTTCGCGTTATGCGCTGAAAATTGGCGAGATCGACGTACTGGTGGTCAGCGATGGGGTGTTGCCCCTGCCGACCGCAACGATGTCCACCAATGCCGACCCAGCCGCTCGTGCGGCCTGGTTCAAGGACATGTTCCTGGGCCCGGACGCCTTCGATTGGGCGCTGAACGTGCTGGTGATACGGAGCGGCGAGCAGACCATACTGGTCGATGCCGGGCTCGGCGGCCAGTTTCCCGGTTTCCCGCGGGCCGGGCAGTTTCCCAAGCGCCTTGCCGCCGCTGGTATCGATCTGGCGTCGGTGACCGACGTGGTGATTACCCACATGCACATGGACCACATTGGTGGGCTGCTGGTTGATGAGGTGAAGCGCCGGCTGCGTCCAGACCTGCGGATCCACGTGGCCGCTAGCGAGGTAGCGTTCTGGGCGGCACCGGATTTCTCCCTCACCTCCATGCCCTCACCGGTACCGGACGTACTGCGCGCCACCGCCGAGCAATTCATGCGCGAGTACCACGACAAGCTGCGCACATTCGAGCAAGCCTACGAGGTCGCTCCGGGCGTGCTGGTCAAGCGCACCGGCGGCCATACGCCAGGGCACAGCGTGGTCCACGTGACCTGCGGCGAGGAGCGCTTGACGTTCGCCGGCGATGCGTTGTTCCCGGTCGCTTTCGACCACCCCGACTGGCACAACGGCTTTGAGCATGACCCTGAAGAATCGGTCCGCGTTCGGGTCCGCCTGATGCAAGAAGCGGCGGCGTCCGGTGAGCTGCTGGTCGCCACTCACCTGCCGTTCCCCTCCGTTGGCCGGGTGGCGGTCGACGGTGATGCCTTTCGTTGGGTAGCGGCCTATTGGGACTACTGAGTGCGCGTTGGACCGGGGCCAGCGTCCAAGCCGGACGCCGACCCTGACCCTGACCCTGACCCTGACCCGATGATCAGCGTGCGGGACGCTCGTTGATCGTGCTCGCGGCCTGGAACAGGATTTTCCCGACAAAATCGATTTCCTGCTCGGTGATGATCAACGGCGGCAGGAAGCGGACGGTCGCGCCGTGGCGGCCGCCCAGTTCAACGATCAATCCGTGCTTCAGGCACGCCTGCTGGAAAGCCTTGGCCCGGGCCGTGTCCACCGGCGGATGCCCCTGTACATCGGGGGTACCCTGCGGGTCGACGATTTCCATGCCGAGCATCAGGCCACGCCCACGCACATCACCGATCCAGTCGAACTCGTTTTGCAGTGCCTGCAATTGTTTTTGCAGATGAGCCCCCACCGTTTCGGCATGCTGGACCAAGCCTTGATCGCGGATGAAGCGCAAGGTCGCGGTACCCGCCGCCATCGCCAACTGATTGCCGCGGAACGTGCCGGCGTGGGCACCCGGCTGCCAGACGTCCAGCGACTCGTGGTAAACCATCACCGACAGCGGCAACCCGCCGCCAATGGCTTTGGACAGGGTGATGACATCCGGGGTGATGCCCGATTGCTCGAAGCCGAACATCCGCCCGCTGCGGGCAATGCCACACTGGATCTCGTCGACGATCAGCGGAATACCGTGGGCCTGGGTCAACCGGCGCAGTTCCTGCAGCCAGCGATCCGGCGCGGCAATCACCCCGCCCTCGCCCTGGATTGGCTCCAGGATCATCGCCGCGGGGGCGGTCACCCCACTTTCCGGGTCGTTGAGCAAGTGTTCGAGGTAGCGCACGTTCAAGGTGACCGCCTGATCGCCGGCCACCCCGAACGGGCAACGATAATCGTGGGGGAACGGCAGGCGCTGTACCCCTGGCATCAAGGCACCAAGGGCATTTTTGGGCGACAGGTTGCCACTGATGGCCAGCGTGCCCAGGGTCATCCCGTGATAGGCCCCTTCGAACGCCAGGACCGAGTGTCGCCCGGTGGCGGTGCGAGTCAGCTTGAGCGCGGCCTCGACCGCATCGGCCCCACTCGGGCCGCAGAACTGGATGCGTGCGTGACGAGCGAACTCGCTGGGCAGGCAAGCGAAAATTTCCTGGACGAATGCGTCCTTCACAGGTGTCATGAGGTCCAGGGTATGCATCGGCACGCCGGCCGCCATGACCTGGGTGATGGCTTCGATGATCACCGGGTGGTTGTGCCCCAGCGCCAGGGTCCCGGCACCGGCCAGGCAATCGACGAACACTTGCCCCCGGCTGTCCTGCACATAAATGCCATGGGCCCTTTCAAGCACCAGGGGAATGCGTCGCGGGTAACTGCGGGCGTTGGATTCCTGCTGTTGCTGACGCTCCAGCAGCGGCGTCGAATCGAGGCAGTAAGGGCTCGACAGACCGGTGTGCAACAGGCGTAGCTGTTGCGCGCCACCTGCTGTGACATTCGAAAAAGCACTCATGATTTCCTCCATGGAGGCTGGGTTTGGAAGGGAACGAACAGCCTGGAAACAAACATCCGAAACGTTGGAGCGGGCGCGGGGAGATTGCCTCCCCGCGCCCTTGGGTTTACATGTCGTAACGCAGAATCATCCCCACCGTGCGCGGTGCGCCGACGTCGATGATGTCGTCGTTGCGGTTGTTGGTGACGTATTCCTTGTCGAACGCGTTCTTCACGTAAGCGGAAACCGCGACGTTCTTGGTGACTTTGTACTCGGTGTTGAAATTCACCAGCACGTAGTTGTCGCTGCGGCGCTCACCGGTGACCTTGCCGCTGGCATCGAACTCGTATTCCGAAGGCGCGGTGCTCTGGTAGGTCACGTCCGTGCCGAATATCAGACGGTCGTCGAAGCGATAGACACCGCCCACGGACATCTTGTACTTGGGCGAGTAAAGGAACGATTCGCCGCTCCGGTCCTGCCCATTGTCCGCAACGAAGTCCTTGTATTTGGCATCGGTGATGGCGCCACCTACATTGAGGGTCAGTTGTTCGGTGATATCTTTTTCGACAAAGACCTCCAGGCCCTTGATGTCACTGCGACCGGCGTTGAAGATATCAATGACGTTGCTACCGTTCTCCCGCACACTGACCTGCTGGTCTTTCCAGTCGGTGTAGTACAGGTTGGCGCGGGTGCGCAGGGTCTTGTCGAAGAAGGAACCGCGATAGGACAACTCGTAGTTGGTGGTGTATTCCGGGTCATAGGCCTGGTGGCCACTACCGGAGCGCAGGTTGACACCGCCACCGCGGTAGCCCTTCTGCACCATGAAACCGAGGTACTGGTCCGTTGCCAGTTCGTAGTCGATGCCCAGTTTCGGTAGCACGGCATCAAACGACTTTTTGATTTTCTCCGGGACGAAGCGGCCGTCCTCCTCGATATCGGTATCGTTCGTCTCGTGGTCGTAACGCAGGCCGGTGATCAACGTCCAGCGCGGCGCGAACGTCCAGTTCACTTCACCAAACACCGCCTTGTTTTCAATCTTGGTATCACCTTTGACGGTACGAACCAGTACGTCATCGAACAGCAACCGGTCGTGGAAGTTGTTGGTGTTGTGGCCATAGTAGGCCCCGACGAAACTCTTCACCGTGTCCGAGGCGTAATTCAGACGCAGCTCCTGACTGAACAGGTTACCGTCCTGTTTACGCAGAACGACCTCGTTGTCCACGGCAGTCTGGTCGAAGTCCAGGCGGTTGCTGTAGTCCGTACTGGTATTGGCGGTCATGCTTGTCAGCGACCAGGCATCGTTCAGGCGATAGTCCACCTTGGCGCTGAGGGTGTCCTGCTTGAGGTTGTCGAAGGCCTTGGTGTTGGACGCGATGTCGTAGTAGCTCGGCTTGCCATTGACGCGCATGGTCGAACGGTCGCCCTGGCGGTGTTCGCTGTGGGCGTAGGTCAAGAGGACATCGGTGTCATCGTTAGGCAGGATCAGCAATTTGCCGCGGGTGTTGCTGGTGCGACGCGGGTTGGCGTCGTCATTGAGCGTGGTGTTGCGGATATAGCCGTCACCTTCGCCGTAATCCACGGCGATACGCCCGGCGATCTTGTCATCCACGATGGCCCCGCCACCCGCCACGGCCGCGCCGTGCTCACCGTAGTTGCCCACGCTGGTCTGCGCCGAGAAACTCGGTTCGAAGGTTGGGTTCTTGGTCTGGATGACCACCGCACCCGCCAGGGAGTTACGACCTTGGGTGGTTGATTGCGGGCCAAGGAAAACCTCGACCTGCTCGGCATCCCACAGCGGGACCGGGCTGAGGGTCAGTGCGCGGTTGGGCTGCACGGCACCGTCGACATACACCGACACCGCACCGTTGAGAGCCGCCGGGCCCTGATCGTCAAAACCGGACACCGGCACGCCACGGATACCCCAGTTCTCATTGCCGGCCTGGCTATAGACGCCGGGCGTGCGGGCAAACACATCCACCAGGTCCTTGTCGCCGTGCTCACGCAGATTCTTGTCGGTGACGACCACAACGCTGGACTGGGTCTTTTCGAGGGTACGGTCGATCTTTTCACCGGTCACGGTGATTGGAGCGATCTCCATCTTGCCGGCTTCTTCAGCCGCCCAAGCGCCGTTGCTCAAGCCTATGGCCGACCCTACAGCCAACGCAATTGTGTTCTTTTTGAAATTCACGCCTCGCTCCCCTGCGACAGATATTTTTGGTTTTTTGAGCTGGCCGAAGGCTGTTTGGCGCCAGCGGAGCGGAGTCTAATCCAAAAAAAAAATTAAATAAATAGTATTGATAATCCCTCTCATTTGTACCTAGTATGTCGTCTTGTATTGAATTGAATACATTACAGACGAGTCCTACACAACCGACCGCTGCCCTGCTTTCAAGGTCTTGTGACTGGTCGAAGAAGCTATAAGAGGATGCACAAGGATGACCTCAATCGAACACCTGAACGGGCGTTCCGAACTGTTTTCAATGGCGCCCACGGATGCAAGCGCCCAAGCGCTGCCCGTGCTGGTGCAGGGGACATCGGGACAGTCGATCCATGACCTGGACGCCTCGATTCGCGACGGCCTGGCCCAGGTCCTGACTAAGGTGGGCGGCGTATTGTTCCGCGGCTTCACCGTCGCCACCCCCATCGATTTCAAGCGCTTCGCCGCCAGCTTCGGCGCGCCGCTGGCCAGCTACGAATTCGGCTCCACGCCGCGCAGCAAAGTCTTCGCCGGGGTCTATAGCTCCACCGAGTACCCGGCCCATCAGTTCATTCCGTTGCACAACGAACAGGCCTACACCCGCCCCTGGCCTTCGCGCATCTGGTTCCACTGCATCAAGGCCAGTGAAACCGGCGGCGAGACCCCGATTGCCGACAGCCGCCTGATCTACCAGCGCATGCCTGCCGACATCCGCGAGCTGTTCGCCAGCCGCGAGCTGCTTTATGTGCGCAACTACAGTGGCGCCCTGGACCTGCCCTGGGAAAAAGTCTTCAACACCCAGGACCGCGCCCAGGTCGAACGCTACTGCCAGGACAACGACATCGAATGGGAATGGAAAGCCGACGGCGACCTGCGCACCCGCCAGCGTTGCGCCGCCGTGCAGCAGCATCCCGAGACCGGTGAGTGGGTCTGGTTCAACCAGGCGCACCTGTTCCATGTCTCGGCCATCGAACCGAGCGTACGCGCCAGCCTGCTGGCGGCGGTGGGTGAAGAAAACCTGCCGCGCCATGTCTATTTCGGCGACGGTTCGCCGATCGCCGACGACATGCTCGACACCGTGCGCGAGGTCTATCGCGAGACTGCCATCAGTTTCCCCTGGCAGCCCGGCGATATCCTGATGCTCGACAACCGACTGGTGGCACACGGTCGCAATCCTTTCACCGGTGACCGCAAAGTCATCGTGGCCATGGCGTGAACTGCACATGTTTTCATTCGAACACTGGATCGACGTGCTGGAAGCCAACGCCCAGCACTTCCCTCAGCGTGCCGCCCTGCATTTTCTGCCGGACGGCGTAGAGATTGGCGAAACCCTGACGTTTGCCCAACTGCACGAGCAATCCCGCTCCCTGGCGGCTGCGCTGCAAGCGCGTTATGCACCGGGTGATCGGGTGCTCTTGATGCTGCCCAGCAGCCTCGACTACGCCCGCGCCTTCTGCGCTTGCCTGTATGCGGGCCTGATTGCGGTGCCGTTGTTTCCACCACCGTCGCGCAAACCGCGCCACCTCGACCGCGTGCGCAACGTGGTGGTGGATGCCGAGCCGGCACTGATTCTCGCCCCGGCGGATTATTGCGAAGGCTTGCTGGAACTGGTGGAGGGCCGGGTCGATGTGCTGACTGTCCAGGACCTGGGCACACCACCGGCCAGCCAGTGGCAACGCCCGGCCATCGACGCTTCGACCGTGGCCTTCCTGCAATACACCTCGGGGTCTACCGGCTCGCCGAAAGGCGTCGAAGTACGTCAGCGCAATCTGATCGCCAACGTCGAACTGATGCGCCAGGCCTACGCTTTCGACGAACACGGCGCCATGGTCAACTGGCTGCCGCTGTACCACGACATGGGCCTGATCGGCGGTATGCTGGCCCCGCTCTACAGCGGCATGCCGTGCTACCTGATGGCTTCCCAGACCTTCGTCAATGCGCCGTCGACCTGGTTGCAAGCGTTGAGTCGCTATCGCGCCACCGCCAGTTTCGCCCCCAACTTCGCTTATGCCCTGTGCAACCGCGTGGTCAGCGATAACCTCATCGCGCAGCTCGACCTGAGCGCCTGGAAGCACGCGATCAACGGCGCCGAACCGATCCACCCTGGCACCCTCGAAGCGTTCGCCCAGCGCTTTGCCGCCTGTGGCCTCGACCCATTGGCCATCAGCCCCGGTTATGGCCAGGCCGAAGCGACCCTGTGTGTCAGCGCCACGCCGGCCGACGCGCTGCCGGTGGTGCTGCGCCTGGACAAGGCCGTGCTGGAGACCGGCCGCGTGGCGCTGGCGGCGACCGATGCCGCCGCCGTGGAGTTCGTCGCCTGTGGTTACCCGCAAGCCCTGCACAGCATTGCCATCGTCGACCCGCAAACCTTCGAGCAATGCGCCGCCGATCGCATTGGCGAAGTCTGGCTCAAGGGCCCGAGCAACGCCGAATCCTATTGGAAGAATCCCGAAGCCACGCGCGAAGCCTTTGAAGCCCGGATTGTTGGCTCATCAGACCATTACCTGCGCTCCGGCGACCTGGGCTTCATGCACGAAGGCCAAGTCGTGATCTGCGGACGGCTCAAGGACCTGTTGATTCTCAATGGGCGCAACCTCTACCCCCACGACATCGAATTCGCCATTACCGACGCCGAGCCGGGCATCCGCACCGGGCGCATTGCCGCCTTCTCGGAAATGGACCCGGCACTGGGTCGCGAGAAGCTGGTGATTGTCGCCGAGCCGCAACGCAAGTTCGTCGACCCGGCGCATCACCCAACGCTGTTCGCGTCAATGCAAAACGCCGTGCGCGAAGCCGCCGACTGTGGCATCGACCAGATCGTGCTGGTGCAAGCCGGCACCATCCCGATGACCACCAGCGGCAAGATCGCCCGTCAAGGCGCACGCAAACAGCTCGCTGCGGGCACGCTGAGCATCATCGCCCAGAGCGGTGCCGTGCTGGCCGCGAACGGCGTGACCCTCGACCTTGCCCAGCTCAAGCGCCTGGCGACCGAAACGCCGCAACAGGCCCAAGCCGCCTGCCGCCAATGGCTGGAACAGACGCTGCACGCGGTCAACCCGTATTTTTCCGCCAACTTCGACCTCAGCCTGATCGGCCAGGGCCTGGACTCCATCGGCGTGGCCGACTTCGCCGCGCGCCTGCACAAGGACCTGGGCTGGAACCTCGATACCCAAGATCTGTTCGGGGAAACCACCCTCGGCCAATGGGCGCTGGCCCTGCAAGACCTCCTGAATCAGCCGGTGCCGACGGCCGAGGCTTCGACCGATCAGGCCAACCTCAGCCAGGGGCATCAATCGTTCGCCCAGCGTCGCCTGTGGTTCCTGCGCCAACTGAACCCGGACGACACCCGCCACAACCTGGTGCTGCACCTGCGCCTGCAAGGTCCGCTGGACATCGAGACGCTGGCCCTGCGGTTGAACACGCTGGTCGAGCGACATGGCGTGCTGCGCACGGTGTACCGCGACGGTGTCGATGGCCCGCAACAACACGTGTTGCCGGCCACGGCGGTAGCGCTGGTCCATCATGATGTGCGTGAGCAGAATGAAGCGCAGCAACAACAGACGCTGAGCCAGCGCTTGGCCCACGAACACGCCACCCCCGTCGATTTGCAAGCCGGCCCGCTGCTGCGGGCGCAGTTATTCAGCCGACATGACCAACAGCATGACCTGCTGCTGACCCTGCACCACATCGCCTTCGACGGGCGCTCGGCGCAACTATTGCTGGCGGAACTGGCGGGGGCGGCCGACGCCGCGCTCCCGGGGCAATACCTCGATTTCGCCCAATGGGAAGCCCGGCACTGGAACGAACAGCGGATCGCCGACGAGCAGGACTTCTGGCGCGGACACTTGGCCGGCATGCCCCAAACCTTGGAGCTGGGTGGCAGCGGCCAGGCCCCGGGCGAACACAGCCTGGACTTCACCGTGCCCCAGGCCAGCTGCGAGCGGTTGGCAGCACTGGCCCGCGAGCAAGGCATGACCTTGTTCATGCTGTTGCTGGGCAGTTACCAATTGGTGCTCAAGCAATTGGGCGGCCAGCAGCAATTCCTGCTGGGCACCGACGTCAGCGGCCGGCCATTGGCCGAGCACAACGACGTCATCGGCTTCTTCGTCAACCAGTTGACCCTGCGCTGTGACCTGCGTGGCGAGCCAACCCTGGCCGGTTTCCTTGAGCGGGTTCGCGATGAAGCGCGCCTGGCCTACGCCCATCAAGGCCTGCCTTTCGATCTGGTGGTCTCGGCCCTCGCGCCGCAGCGCCGTCCCGGTCACTCGCCGCTGTTCCAGGTCAAGCTCAACTATCAACCGTCACGGGTGACGCCGACCGCCATCGCCGGCGCGCAGTTGGCCGCGCTGGACGTGGCCCAGGCACCAGGGGATTTCCACCTGGTACTCGACCTCGTGCACGGCAGCGAAGGCCTTGCCGCGACCCTCAAGTATCGCGGCGACTACTTCGACCAGGGCCGAGCCTTGCGCCTGCAGCACCTGTGGACGTGCCTGCTGGAACACCTGCACACCCTGCTGGACGAGCCGTTGCCGGCACTGGCCGAGCGCATCGACAGCTGGGACCAGGCCTTTGCCCGTGAGCGGCAACAGTCCCAGGCACTGGCCGGTCGCAGCCAGATGATGCAAGCCAAACGTCGCTCCTTGTCCCTTTAACCGAGTCGGATGCCGTTATGTCTATCGTGCCCCCATCGCCACGCGCCCTCGGCGCCGTGCGTCGCAAAGCCATGAACGTCTCGGAACAACAACTGGTGACCGAGCGCCTGCTCAGCCCGGACCATGCCCTGCCCCTGGTGATCGAGCCAGCGGTCAGTGGCGTCGACCTGATCGCCTGGGCCACCCGGGAACGCGAGTCGTTGGAAAAGAAACTGCTGCAGTACGGCGCCCTGCTGTTTCGTGGCTTCAACGTCGCGTCCGTCGAGCAGTTCGACCAGGTGATCGCCGCCCTTTCCCCCGGAGCGCTGGAATACATGTTCCGTGCCTCGCCCCGGACACGGGTCGGCGGCAATATCTACACCTCGACCGACTACCCGGCCGACCAGATGATCTTCCCCCACAACGAACACTCCTACTCACCGCGCTTCCCGCTGCGGCTGTTCTTCTACTGCCAACTGCCGTCCGAGACCGGCGGTGAAACACCGATCGGCTCGACCCGCGCCGTGAAGGCCAGGATCAGCCCGCAGATCGAAGCGCGGTTCCGGGAAAAAGGCGTGCTGTACGTTCGCAACTACGGCGATGGTTTCGGCCTGCCGTGGCAGACCGTGTTCCAGTCCGAAGACCGTGGCGAAGTGGAAGCCTACTGCGCCAGCGTCGGCATCGAAGTGGAATGGAAAGACCACAATCGCCTGCGCACCCGCCAACGCGGGCCGGCCGTGGTGCGCCATCCGCGCACCGGCGAAGAGGTCTGGTTCAACCACGCCACGTTCTTCCACATCAGCACCCTGCCTGGGCGAATCCGCGATTCGCTGCAAAGCAACTTCAACGACCTCGACCTGCCCACCAACACCTTTTATGGCGATGGCGAACCCATCGAGCCCCAGGTCCTGGAGTCGCTACGCGCGGCCTACCTCGACTCGCTGGTGCGGTTCAGTTGGCAACAGGGGGACGTGTTGTTCATCGACAACATGCTCGCTGTGCACGGTCGCGAACCCTTTACCGGCAAGCGCGCCATCATGACTGGCATGGCTGAAGCCCTGCTGTCGAGCGACGTTGCCGTCTGACATTCAACGGGTCCACCCGCCGTTCGCAGGAGGCTTGCCTGACCCATGTCCAGCAAGCCCCAGCGTCTGTGCGGCGATCCAGGCTCAAGCCCTTTTCCAGTCGAGATGAACATGAGCGGACTTCAAGGTTTTCGTATTTCGCCGCAACAGGCATCGGTTTACCCCCACATCAATGGCGCGGCGGAGCACCCGTTCAGTTGCCATTTGCAATGGTCGCTGTCGCAACCGCAGGACATCGACGCCCTGAACAAGCGCCTGCAGGCGCTGGTGGCCGACAGTGAAATCCTGCGCACGCGCCTGATGCCCGTGCCCGGCCTGCGCCACCCGGTGCAGGTGATCGATGAAACCGCTCCGCTGGCGGTGAAGCTCCAGGACCTGCGTCAATACAACCACGCCGACCAGGACGCCGCGCTGGCCCAACTCGCCGACCAGCCCCGCGACTGGACGTCTCCCCTGTACGTGACCCTGGTGCGCCTGTCCGATGAACAGACGATCCTGGACCTGGCGGCGGCCAGCAGCCACTTCGACCTCGCCAGCCTGAAATGGCTGGCCGGTGCACTGCTGCAAGACAGCGCCACGGACCTGTCCGACACCTTGCAGTACGCCGACTACGCCGAATGGCGCTGGAGCCTGGTTGAAGACGCGCCGGACCATCCAGGCGTGAGCTTCTGGAAACCCTCGGGCGAAACCGAACAGGCCACCCTGCAACTGTCCCTCGAATCGATCCTCGAAGGCGGGTTTGCGCCGACCCGATTGGACCTGGCGCTGCCGGCCGACCTCGCCCGCCACCCGGCCCTGACCCCGGACGTGCTGCTGGCCGCATGGGCAGCGGTATTGGGACGACTGGCCGGCCAACAACAGGTGCCGCTCACCCTGATCCATGAAAGTCGCGGCGCGGAACTGGAGAACACCCTGGGTCTGTTCGAGCAGTGCCTGCCCGTGAACATCGAACTGGATGCCCAGGTGACCCTGCTGGAGCAAAGCGCGCAAGTAGCCGCCACCCTGGAACGGGCGGTCGGCTGGCAGGACTATTACACCGGCACCCTCGACGCCGGATACGCCTTTGCCTGGCGCTCGGGCGATGCCCGGGAACGTCATGCCAGCGCGGTGATGAATCCGCTGAAGGCATGCCTGAACGTCCGCCAGTTGCCCGACGGCCTGCACGCGCAACTGGTCTACGACCGCCATGCCCTCAGCGCCGAAGCCGCCGGCTGCCTTGCCGAGCAATGCCTGCAACTGCTGCAAGGTGCCCTGGCGGAACCGCAACAGGCCTGGGCCCAGTTGCCCCTGGGTGGTGCACTGCAATCCCAACTGATTGGCGCCGGCGCGAGCGTGCCGTCCATCGAACCCGTGACGCTGGTGGAATTGATTGCCCGTCAGGTTCGCCAGCAACCGAACGCCATCGCCCTCAGCGACCAGGACGGCGACCTCAGCTACAGCCGCCTCGACGCCTGCGCCACGCAACTGGCCCATCGACTGGTCGCTGCCGGCATCGGCCCCGGGGTGCCCGTCGGCATCCTGTTCGCCCGCAGCAACGCGGCCATCGTTGCCATGCTCGCCGTCTTGAAAGCCGGTGGCGCCTACGTGCCAGTCGACCCGACCTACCCGGCCGACCGCCGCGCCTACATGCTCGCCGACAGCGCCATTGCCCACATCGTGGTCAGCGCCGAACTGGCCGACAGCGTGCCGGTCCATCTGCTACGCTTCGTGCTGGACGACCTGGCAACGCCGGACCTCGGCGATTGGCCGGCGCTGCCGTTGCCGGACGCGAACGACCTCGCCTACCTGATCTACACCTCCGGCTCTACCGGTGCGCCGAAAGCCGTGGAAATCAGCCATGGCGCGCTGAGTTTCTCGACCCAAGTGCGCATGGCCGCCTATGAGACGCCCGTGCGCGCCTACCTGCTGCTGTCCTCGTTTGCCTTTGACAGTTCGGTCGCCGGGATTTTCTGGACCCTGGCCCAAGGCGGACGCCTGGTGTTGCCCGCCCCGGGTGAAGAGCTGGAGATGGCTCGCCTGGCGCAGTTGATTGCCCAGCATCAGGTCAGCCACGGCCTGTCGCTGCCATCGCTGTACCAGGCCCTGCTCGATCAATTGCAGCGCAGCGACGCAGCCGCTCCCCTCGCCTGCTGGATCGTCGCCGGTGAAGCTTGCCCGCCGTCGCTGATCGCGCAACACAGCAAGACCCTGCCAAACGCCCGGCTGGTGAACGAATACGGTCCCACTGAAGCGACGGTCTGGGCCACCTATGAAGTGTTGGAGCCCAGCCGGAACGTCAGCATCGGCCGCCCCATCGCCGGCATGGACCTGCGCCTGCTGAACGAATTCGACCGCGCTTGCGGCATTGGCGAACCGGGCGAGATCGTCCTGGCCGGCCCGACCCTGGCCCGCGGCTATCGCAACAAGCCCGAAGAAACCGCCAAGGCCTTCGTCACCCTGGCCGACGGCACTCGTGCCTACCGTACGGGCGACCTGGCCTGCTGGTTGGCCGACGGACGCCTGGCGTTCCTGGGCCGCAAGGACCATCAGGTCAAGGTCCGCGGCTACCGCATCGAACTGGGCGAAATCGAACGCCAGTTGTGCAGCCACAGCGACGTGCGCGAAGCCGCGGTGATCGTCCAGGAACATGCCGCAGGCAAACGCCTGCTCGCCTACATCCTGGCTGCCCACGGCTACGCGCCGGATTCGGAGGCGATCAAGCGCTTCCTCGGTGAACGCCTGCCGTCGTACATGGTGCCGGCCCTGGTGCTGACCCTGGCAAGCTTTCCGCGCACGCCCAACGGCAAGCTCGACACCCGCCAGTTGCCCGACCCGGACCAGTTCGACGAAAACGCCCACGTGGCGCCGCGCAACGCCATGGAAACCGCCCTGCAAGCGATCGTCGCCAAGGTCTTGAAACTCTCGACAGTGAGTGTCACCGACAACTTCTTCGCCATCGGCGGTGACTCGATCCTGAGCCTGCAAGTGGTGGCCCAGGCCCACGAGCAAGGCATCGCGCTGTCGGCCAAGCAAGTCTTCGAACGCCAGACCATCGCGGCCATGGCCGAGGTCGCGCAACCGCTGGAGCCGAGCGCCGCCGAGCCGCAAGCCGACAGCACCGAATTCAGCGCCTCGGGCCTGTCCGATGACGAAATGCAAGCGCTGATGGCCGAACTGGACGAGGCCGACCTGTGAACGGTTCCTCCCGTCGCCCCGCCATCACCGTTGCCCCTTTTTACGCAGGACGCTTTCAATGACCACCGAAAAAACCACTGGCAACCCGATCGAAGACATTTACCCGCTGTCGCCGTTGCAACAAGGGATGCTGTTCCACTCCCTGCTGCACGAAGACTCCGGGGTGTACCTGATGCAGGATCGCTACCGCATCGGCGGGGCCATCGATGAAGGGGCGTTCCTCGAATCGTGGCGCCAGGTGGTGGCACTGCACCCTTCCCTGCGCGCCAGTTTCCAGTGGAAAAGCCAGAAGCAACCGGTGCAGGTGATCCATCGCCAGGTCAAGGTGCCGCTGGACACCCTCGACCTGCGCGGGCTCGCGCCCCATGAGCAGGAGGCGCGGATCCGCACGCTGCTGGAAGACGAGCAGAAAGTCGGCTTCAACCTGTCCAAGCCACCGCTGATTCGCTTCCGGCTGGTGCGCCTGGCCGACGAGTCCTACGAGTTCATTCGCAGCTTCCACCACATCCTGATGGACGCCTGGTGCATCTCCCTGGTGACCGTGGACTTCCTCAAAGTCTACGAAGCGCTGTGCAACGACCGTACGCCGGAACTGAAAAGCCCTCGGCCGTTTCGCGATTACATCCAGTGGCTGCAACGCCAGGATGCGGGCAAGGCCGAGCAATTCTGGCGCGGCCAGTTGCAAGGCCTCAACGCCCCCACGCCACTGACCGTGGACAACGGCGTGAGCCGCGACCGCTACACCGATGCGGTGCTGGTGGACGACCAACTGATTCACCTCGACGCGCAGGAAACCCAGGCACTGGCGGCGTTCTGCCGCGGTCGCCGGATCACCCCGAACACGTTTTTCCAGGGGGTCTGGTCGTTGCTGCTGTCGCGCTACAGCGGGCAGCAGGACGTCGTCTTTGGTGTCACCGTGGCCGGGCGTCCGGCTGACCTGACCGGCGTTGCGGAAATGATCGGCCTGTTCATCAACACCTTGCCGCTGCGGGTTTCGGTGGATCCGAACGCCTCGCTCGGCAGTTGGCTGGGCGACCTGCAGAAACTCAACGTCGACATGCGCGACTTCGAGCACACGCCGTTGACCGACATCCAGGGCTGGAGCGATTTCCCCCGGGGCGAGACCCTGTTCGACAGCATCCTGGTGTTCGAAAACGCGCCCATCGACGAACAGATCCTCGAAGGCGGTTTCCAGTTCAGCCTCGAAGGCATGGACCACAGTGTGCACACCCACTACGGCTTGACCGTGGTGATCCTGCCGGGCGAACAACTGGGCATCCGCGTGTCTTATGACCGCGAACGTTTCGAGGCCGCCACCGTGCAGCGCCTGCTGGGCCACATCGCCAGCCTGGTGCGCAGCATGCTCGTCGCCCCCGACGCGCCGCTGGCCAGCTTCGAACTGCTGGCGGCCGATGAACGTCAACAGTTGCTGGGCGAATGGGCGCTGAACCCCCACGACTTTGCGCTGGATCAAAGCTACGCCGAGCTGTTTGCCGCCCAGGTCGCCCTGCGCGGTGATCAGGTCGCCGCGATCTGCGCCGGTGAATCGCTGACCTACGCCGAGCTGGACCTGCGTTCCACGCGCCTGGCCCACGCCCTGCGCGAGGCCGGTGCCGGTGAAGACCAACTGGTCGCGCTGGTGGCGCCTCGTGGCCTGGCGCTGTTGACCATGATGCTGGCCGTGTTCAAGGCTGGCGCGGCGATGCTGCCCCTGGAGGTCAATCATCCGCCCGAGCGCCTGCGGGAAATCCTCGGGCTGTCCCGCGCGCCGCTGCTGATCGCCAGCCAAGCCTGCAGCGGTCTGCTCGAGCCACTGCTCAGCGGCCTCGACCAGGCGCCCACGGCGCTGTTCGCCGAAGCCTGCTGGGCATCGGGCAACGACACGCCACTGCCGGTGCTCGCCCGCCCCGACAGCCTGGCCTACGTGCTGTTCACCTCGGGTTCGACCGGCACGCCAAAGGGCGTGATGATCGAACAGCGCGGCATGCTCAACAACATCTTCGGCAAGGTGCCGGCCCTGGGGCTCAGCGCCGCCGACCGCATTCCCCAGACCGCTTCGGTGGCGTTCGACATTTCGGTGTGGCAGTTCCTCGCCGCGCCGGTGCTCGGCGCCACCGTGCACATTCTTCCCGATGAAGTTGCCCACGACCCGCAACGCCTGTTGCAGGTGCTCGCCAGCGAGCGCCTGAACGTGCTGGAAATCGTCCCGAGCCTGATGCGCACCGTGCTCGCGTTATGCCCATGCGATTTGCAACTGCCGGACCTGCGCTGGGTATTGCCCACCGGTGAAGCCCTGCCGCCGACCGTGGCCCGGGACTGGTTCGCACGGTTCCCCGACATCGCCCTGATGAACGCCTACGGACCGGCCGAATGTGCCGACGACGTGGCCTTCCAGCCGATCTTCGCAGCCCCGGGGGCCGAGGTCAGCCACATGCCCATCGGCCAGCCGACCGCCAACAACCGTCTGTATGTGCTGGACGAAGCCCTGCGCCCGGTGCCGGTTGGCGTCGCCGGGGAAATCTGCGTCGGCGGCGTCGGCGTCGGTCGCGGCTACCTGCACGACCCGCAGCGCACCGCTGAGGCCTTTATCGAGCACCCTCAACTCGAAGGTCGCCTGTACCGCACTGGTGACCTGGGACGCTGGCGTGCAGACGGGGTGATCGAATACCTCGGCCGTCGCGACCAGCAGGTAAAACTGCGCGGGCACCGAATCGAACTGACGGAAATCGAACACCGTCTCGCCCAGCACCCGAACGTACGCGAAGCCGCTGTCCTGCTGCGGGAAAACACCGTCGGCGAAGCCTGGCTGGTGGCGTACTGGTCGGCCCATGACGAGACCCAGGGCAGCGACGGCCTGAGCGAACACCTGCGGGCGCAACTGCCGCCGTACATGGTGCCGGCGGCTTTCGTCGGCCTGGACAAACTGCCCCTGAACAATAACGGCAAGGTCGACCGCAAGGCCCTCGCCGCCCGCGAGCTGGACTGGCAGGCGGACGCCCAGGAGAGCATCGCCCCGCGCAACGCCCTGGAAACCACCGTGGCGTCCATCTGGGCCGAAGTCCTGGGGCGCGACACGGTCGGCGTGGAAGACAACTTCTTCACCCTCGGCGGGCACTCGCTGCTGGCGACCCAGATCGTGGCCCGCCTGCGCACCCAGTTCAAACTGGACCTGCCATTGCGGGTGCTGTTCGAACACCCCACCGTAGCCTTGCTGGCCGTGGCCATCGACGCCCGCCAGGCCGAGGCCGCCGCACCGCAAGCCAACGCGCTCAGCGTGCCCAAGGCCCAACCACGCCCGACGCTGCTACCCCTGTCGTTCTCGCAACAGCGCCTGTGGTTCATCGAGCAACTGACGCCGGGCACCACCCTGTTCAACATCCCGTTCGCCCTGCACCTCAAGGGTGAACTCAATGTCCAGGCGCTGCACGCCAGCCTGAACGACCTGCTGGTGCGCCACGAAATCCTGCGCACCGGCATCCACAGCACCGACGGCGTGCCGTGCCAACGCATCAGCCCAGCGCTGGACATCGCGTTGCCCTTCGAAGACTTGTCGGGGCTGACCGCCACCGCCCGCGCCGGCGCGCAATTCAATGCCCTGCAAGACACCTTCGAGCAGCCGTTCGACCTGACCCGCCCACCGCTACTGCGTGCGCGCTTGCTGCGCCTGGCGCCGGGCGAGCACGTGCTCGGCATCGCCCTGCATCACCTGGTGTCGGACGCCTGGTCGGCCACCATCGCCCTGCGCGAGCTGGCCCTGGGTTATGAAGCCCGTTGCAACGGTACTCGCGCCGACCTGCCGGCCCTGCCGCTGCAATACGCCGATTTCGCCCTCTGGCAGCGCGAACACCTGCAAGGCGCCGAACTCAAGCGCCAACTCGACTACTGGACCACCACCCTGGACCGTCGCGACAGCGACGCCAGCCCGCTGCTGGCCTTGCCCACCGACCATCCACGGCCCTCGGTGCAAAGCTACCGCGCCGGGATCGTGCAGCGTGAACTCAGCGCCGACCTCAGCGGCCGGGTACAAGCCTTTGCCAGTCGTCTCGGCACCACACCGTTCACCGTCCTGTTCGCCGGTTTCGCCGTACTGATGCACCGCTTGAGCGGCGACGCCACGGTGCTGGTCGGCACCCCGGTCACCCACCGTGAACAACCGGGTACCGAAGGCCTGCTGGGTATTCTGTTGAACAACCTGGCGATCCGCGCCGACTTCGATCCACAAGCCGGCTTCAGCGCCCTGGTCAAGCAAGTGGCCGAACGCCTGCGCGATGGCCTGCTGCATCAAGACTTGCCGTTCGAGCAGCTGGTGGACAGCCTGCAACTGCCGCGCAGCCTCAGCCATGCGCCGCTGTACCAGGTCATGGTCGCCCAGCAACTGGCCATGGAGTCGCGGTTGCGCTTCCCCGGGTTGGAATTCGAAGCGCTGGACACCCCGCTGCGCCACTCCGAATGCGACCTGGACCTGCACGTGCTGTGCCCGGCCAACGCGCCGATCCAACTGGAGTTGATGTTCGCCCTCGACCTGTTCGTCGCCGACAGCGCCCGCCAGACCCTCGCCCGCCTGGAACACCTGCTCGAACACATGCTCGCCGAGCCCCAGCGCCCGGTCGCCGCCTTGCCGTTGCTGATGGACGCGGAGTGGCAACGCACCGTGGTCGAGTGGAACCGTACCGAGATGGAGGTGCCAACGCACCTGACCTTCGCCCAGTTGTTCGAACAACAGGCCGAGCGCACCCCGGAGCGTGACGCCCTGTGTTTCGAAGGCCGCAGCCTGAGCTACGGCGAACTGAACCGTCGGGCCAACCAGGTGGCGCATTACCTGCGCAGCCAGGGCGTTGGCGCCAACCGCCCGGTGGCGCTGTGTGTCGAGCGTTCGCTGGAACTGCTGGTCGGCCTGCTGGGCATTCTCAAGTCCGGTGGCGCCTATGTGCCGCTGGACCCGACCTACCCGGTGGATCGCCTGGCGTACATGCTCGAGGACGCGCAACCGGCACTGTTCATAGGCCAGCAGGGCCTGTTGGAACAACTGGGCGCCGAGCTGCCCCGCTTGCGCCTGGACAGCGACGCGGCGCTGTTCGCCAACCAGCCGGACAGCAACCCGGCCCCGCTCGCCGGGCCGCAAGACCTGGCCTACATCATGTACACCTCCGGTTCGACCGGTAAGCCCAAGGGCACCCTGGTGACCAACGGTTCGGTGGTCAACCTGGCCTGGGCGCGTATCCATGGCTTGTATCGCCGCTACACCGACCAGCCGATGCGCACCAGCTTCAACTACTCGTTCGCCTTCGACAGTTCGGTGGCCGAGCTGATCCTGTTGCTCGACGGCCATAGCCTGTACCTGACCCCGGAGGACGTGCGCTACGACCCCGAGGCCCTGGCCGGTTTCTTCCGCGATACCCGCCTGGACGCCTTCGAGTGCACCCCGGCACAGCTCAAGGCCCTGCTCGAAAGCGACGGCGTTCGCCTTGGCGAGGTGTACCTGCCGCGCTTCGTGCTGTTCGGTGGCGATGCGGTGGACGCCCAACTGTGGCAACGCCTGCCATCGATTGCCGGCAGCCGCTTCTTCAACACCTACGGCCCGACCGAATGCACCGTGGATGCCACCGGTTGCGCGGTGGATGACTTCCCGCAGCGGCCGATCATCGGCCGGCCCATCGCCAACGTGCGCACCTACGTGCTCGATGCCTTCCTCAACCCGATGCCGGTGGGCGTCCCGGGGGAACTGCACATCGGCGGTGCCGGCGTGACCCTGGGCTACCTCAACCGTGCCGAACAGACCGCGAAGGTGTTCATCGAAGACCCGTTCTCGTCCCTGCCAGGCGCACGGATGTACAAGTCCGGCGACCTGGTGCGCTGGTTGCCCGACGGCCAGCTCGAATACCTGGGACGCATGGATCATCAAGTGAAGATCCGTGGCTTCCGTGTCGAGCTGGGGGAAATCGAAACCCTGATCGGCGCCCAACCGGGCGTACGCCAGGCCGTGGTGCTGGCCCGTGAAGACGTACCCGGCGACAAGCGCCTGGTGGCCTACGTGACGTGCGACCAGCAGGCCGACATCCATGCCTGGCGCAAAACCATTGGCGCCGCCCTGCCCGACTACATGGTGCCCTCGGCGTTCGTGCTGCTCGATGAGCTGCCGCTGACCGACAACGGCAAACTCAACCGCAAGGCCTTGCCGGCCCCGGACATCCAAGCCGCGCCAGACGCCCTGGACCCGCCGCGCAGCGCCGCCGAACAGCAACTGGCCGCCCTGTGGGCCGAGTTGCTGAACGTGCCGTCGACGCAGATCGGCCGTGACAGCCATTTCTTCTACCTCGGCGGCCACTCGCTGCTGGCGGCGGCGCTGTTTGCCCGCCTGCGCCAACAGTTCGCCACTGTGCCGCCGTTGCGGGCGGTGTTCGAACACCCGACCCTCGACGCCTTGGCCGCGCTGCTGGGCGATCCTCTGCAAGCCCCGGCGGCGACCTTCGTTGCCGCGCCGCGTCCGGCGCGCCTGCCGCTGTCGTTCGAACAACAACGCTTGTGGTTCCTCGAACAACTGAGCGCCGGCGGTGGCGAGTACAACGTGGTCAGCGCCGTGCAACTGGACGGCGAACTCCATGTCCAGGCCCTGCAAACGGCCCTGAACAGTGTGGTCCAACGCCACGAGATCCTGCGCAGCCGCATCGTGCGTGATACCGACGGCGAGTTGGCGTTGGTCATCGAACCGAAGGTCGATCTCACCGTGCAGGTGACGGCCCTGCAGGCGACCAGCGACGAACAGTGGCAGCAACTGACCGACGCGGCGACCCACGCAGAAACCGGTCGCCGTTTCGACCTCGCCGCCGAAGTGCCGGTCCGGGCCACGCTGCTGCAACGCAGTGGCGGCGCCCAGTCGCTGCTGTTGCTCAGCGTGCACCACTGCGCCACCGATGACGCCTCCAGCCAGAACCTGCTGGAGGAACTGCGACAGTGCTACACCGCCCAGTGCCAAGGCACTCCGGTGGCACTGCCGGCGCTGGCGCTGCAATACCCCGATTACGCCCTCTGGCAGCGCGAGCCCGGCCAACAGACCGCGTTCAGCAGCCAACTGGAATACTGGCGCAACCAACTGGAGGACGGCGACTACCTGCTCGACCTGCCGACCGAACAGGGTCGTCCAAACCAGCTCGCCCCGGCGGCCGGCGCGGTGCAACTGCAATTGCCGCCCGTCCTGGTGGAACGTCTGCGGCAGTTCGCCCAGCAACGCGGTGCCACCCTGTTCATGCTCATGCTCGGTGCCGCGCAGTTGCTCTTGGGGCGCTACGCCAACCAGCGCGACGTGCGGGTCGGCAGCCCGGTGGCCCAGCGTCCATTCGCCGAGCTGCAACCGCTGATCGGCTGCTTCGTCAACACCGTGGTCATGCGCGCCGACCTGGATCCGGCCCTGGATTTCGAAGGTTTGCTCAACCAGGTGCGTCACCGTGTGCTGGATGCCCAACAGCATCAGGACGTGCCGTTCGACCAGGTCGTGGAGCACTTGAAGCCTTCGCGCAGCCTCGGCCAGACCCCGCTGTTCCAAGTGCTGTTCGCCATGCAGAACGCCGACACGTCGAGCCAGCCATGGCCGCAGTTGCAGGTCAGCGAACGCGCGGTGACCGCCCAGGCCACCAAGTACGACCTGAATTGGGAAGTGCACGACGGCGAAGTGCTGTCGGTGTTGCTGGAATACCGCGCCGCGCTGTTCAGCGAAACCACGGCCCGGCGTTGGCTGGAACAATGGCAACAACTGCTGCAAGCCATGCTCGAGGCGCCACGCACCCGCCTCGGGGATTGGACACCGCTGCCGGCGGCCGAGCGTCATCGCCAACTGATCGAGTGGAACGCCACCGAACGTCATTACAACGGCCCGACCAACCTGCACACCGCCCTGAGCCAGCAAGCGGCCCTGAGCCCCAACGCCCCGGCGCTGGTGTTCGAAGGCCAGCGCCTGAGTTACGCCGAACTGGACCAACGGGCGCAAACCGTCGCCCGGGCCCTGCGCGCCGCTGGCGTGGGCAGCGACAGCATCGTGCCGGTGTGCATGGAGCGTTCGGTGGAAATGGTCGTGGCCTTGCTCGGCATCGTCCATGCCGGCGCCGCGTGGCTGCCGCTGGATCCGGAGTTGCCGGCCACGCGCCTGGCCTTCCTGATCGAGGACGCCGATGCCAAGGTCACCTTGACCCAGGCGCAATGGCTGTCGCGCCTGCCCGTCGGGCATGACGCCTGGACGCTGGAGGCGTTGCCAATCGCTGAAGTCGCAGAGCCGATCAGTGTCCAGGCCAACGACCTGGCCTACGTGCTCTACACCTCCGGTTCCACCGGCCAACCCAAGGGCGTGATGAACGAACACGGCGCCTTGATGAACCGCCTGCACTGGATGCAGGACGCCTTCCCGATTGGCCCGAACGACCGTGTGCTGCAAAAGACGCCGTACAGCTTCGACGTATCGGTGTGGGAGTTCTTCTGGCCGTTGATCACTGGCGCGACCCTGGTGGTCGCCCGTCCGGACGGTCATCGCGACCCGGCCTACCTCAGCCAGTTGATCCAGCAGGAACGGGTCACGACCTTGCACTTCGTACCGTCCATGCTGCGGGCCTTTGTCGAGGAACCGAGCCTGGTCGACTGCCACAGCTTGCGCCAGGTGTTCGCCAGTGGCGAAGCCTTGCCGGTGGACCTGGTGCGGCGCTTCATGGGCCAGCACCCGGCGGCGCTGGTCAACCTGTATGGCCCGACCGAAGCGGCCATCGACGTTTCGGTCTGGCGTTGCTCGGCGGACGATGTGATCGTGCCGATCGGCAAGCCCATCGCCAACCTGCGCTTGTACATCCTCGACGAAACCATGCAGCCGCTGCCGATTGGCAGCATCGGCGAGCTGTACATCGGCGGCGTCGGCGTGGCCCGTGGCTATTTGAAACGCCCGGACCTGACCGAAGAGCGCTTCCTCGCCAGCCCGTTCGTGGCCGGCGATCGTTTGTACCGCACCGGCGACCGCTGCCGCTTCCTGGCCGATGGCAACATCGAGTACCTGGGCCGTCTCGACCACCAGGTGAAGTTGCGCGGCCAGCGCATCGAGCTGGGGGAAATCGACTCAGCCCTGCTGAACCTGCCGGCCATCACCGGCGCCTGCACCCTGGTCATCGACAACCGCCTGGTGGCGTTCTACAGCAGTAGCGCCGCGCAGTCGGACCTCGACACCCAGCTCGCGGCCGAGCTGCCGGCCTACATGGTGCCGGCGGTGTGGGTGCACATCCCGGCGCTGCCCCTGAGCACCAACGGCAAGATCGACCGCAAGGCCCTGGCCGCCCTGCCCTTGCCAAACACCCAGAAAGACTACGCGGCACCGCGCAACGAACTGGAACGCCTGCTCTGCCAGTTGTTCGGCGAACTGCTCGGCGAAACCTTGACTGGCGGTCGCGAAGTCGGCACCTCGGACAGTTTCTTCGCCTTGGGTGGTGACTCGATTCTCGGCCTGAAACTGATCTCGCGCTTGCGTGAGCAGGGCTATTCGCTCACGCCACGGGACCTGTTCCGCTCGCCGACTCCGGCGGCCCTGGCCCATGTGACCACGGCGCTGCTGACCCAGGCCGAACAAGGCGACGTGACCGGACCGATGCCGCTGATGCCGTTGCACCAGTGGTTCTTTGACCAGCAACAGGTCCAGGCCGCGCACTGGAACCAATCGGTGCTGGCCGACAGCGACCGTCGCCTGGAACCGGCCATCGTCCAAGCCACGCTGGATCGGCTGGTGGCCCACCACGACGCCCTGCGCCTGCGTTTCACCCACGTCGACGGCCAATGGCAGGCACACATCGCACCGGTGGCACCGGCCCAGTTGACCTGCTGCGAGCACCCGGAGCAATTGCTGCAAGTCGCGCAAAGCCTGGACCTGCAACACGGCCCACTGTTTGCCGCGGCCCTGCTGGAAGGCACACCGCAGCGCCTGTACCTGGTGGCCCATCACCTGGTGGTCGATGCGGTGTCCTGGACGCCGCTGCTGGAAGATTTCCAACAGCTGTATGCCGCCCTGGAACGTGACGAGCAGCCGACGTTGCCGGCGAAAACCACCTCTTATCGTCAATGGGCCGAGCACCTGCAAGCCCATGCCGCCAAGGCTGCCGCCGAGCAGCGCTACTGGAGTGCCCAGGCCTCTGCGAACCCGCCGCCCATGGCCACGGTCGCCGAACGCCAAACCCTGTCGGCCCACTGGGATGCCAGCCGCACGCACCAATGGCTGACCGAATCCCACGCGGCTTACCGCACACAACCGGAGGAACTGCTGATCGCCGCCCTCGCCGCGACCCTGGCCGAGGTCGAACAGCGCAGTGACATCGTCGTGGACCTTGAACGCCACGGGCGTGATGCACCGTTTGCCGGGCTGGACGTCGGCCGCACCGTCGGCTGGTTCACCACTCTCTACCCACTGCGCGTGAGTGCCAGCGGCGCCGCGGGCGATCAGGTGCGCAACGCCAAGCAAGCCTTGCGTGACGTACCCGGCCTGGGCCTGGGCTATGGCTTGCTGCGCCAGCGCGGCGAGTTGCCGGCCAGCCATGGCGATGTGCTGTTCAACTACCTGGGGCATGAGCAAACGCCAGCGGGCTGGTTACGCGCCAGCAGCCTGACCCCGCCAGCGGACGCGGCCCCGGTGAACCGAGTGACCCATACCCGTGAAGTGGTGGCCTGGTTGGAGGACGGCGTGTTGCGTGTCGAGTGGCACAGCGTCACGCCGAACGCCGACAGCCATTTGCCTGCTCGCCTGCTGGAACGTTTGCAGGCACTGGTCGAACACTGCCTCGACCCACAGGCCGGTTCGCTGATGCCTGCGGACTTCCCGCTGGCCAAGGCGCTGAACCAGAAATCCCTGGACAAACTGCTGGGCAAACTCAAGACCAAACCCGATTCCCAAAGCTAGCGAGCGACGCGGCGCCCGCCCAGGTCTGCGGACCGGCGCGGCGCCTTGATCGACGCTCACTCGAGTTTTCAAGACTTTGAAATGGACCAAGCAAGCATGAACAACATCGAAGACATCTACTCCCTTTCGCCGACCCAGCACGGCCTGTTGTTCCACAGCGTCTATGAACCGGATTCGCGGGTGTACTACCAGCAATTGAGCCTGGACATGAACGGCCCGCTGCAACTGAGCGCATTTCGCGGTGCCTGGCAGGCGTTGATGCGGCGCCACGCCGTGCTGCGCAGTGCTTTTCTCTGGGAAGAGCTGGACGATGCCTATCAGGTGGTGCAACAGGACGTGCCACTGCCCCTGACGGAACTGGACTGGCAAGACCGTCCCGAGCCGCAGGCCGCGCTCGGACAGTTGGCGCTGGAACAGCGCGCCCAGCCCCTGGAGCTGAACGACTCGCCGCTGATGCGCGTGTGCCTGGTGCGCCTGGCGCCCGAGCGCTGGCACCTGATCTGGACCTTCCACCACATCCTCATGGATGGCTGGAGCGTCGGCATCGCCGTCCAGGAGTGGCTGTCGCTGTACTACGAACAGGCCCACGGCCGCCCCGCCGACCTGCCGCCGACCCGCCCTTACCGGGACTACATCGCCTGGCTGGCGGAACAGGACATGGTTGCCACCGAAGGCTTCTGGCGCGAACAGTTGCAGGACGTGAGCGAACCGACACCGCTGCCCACCTTCGCCGTGCGGCAGCCTGCGCCAACAGGGGCACCGTTCGCCGAACGGGAAAGCCTGCTGACGGCCAGCGAAACCGAGCAGCTGGCGCACTTCGCCCGCCAGAACGACCTGACCATCAACACCCTGATCCAGGGCGCCTGGGCATTGCTGCTGGGCCAGCATGCCGGGCGTGACGACGTGGTCTATGGCGTCACCGTTGCCGGTCGTCCAGAGAACCTGGCCGCCGTGGACAGCACCGTCGGGCTGTTCATCAACACCTTGCCGTTGCGCGTGCAGTGGTCTGAAGGCCCGGCTCTGGTGGACTGGCTGCAGCAGTTGCAGCAGGCCAACAGCGATCTGCGCCACCACGCCTACCTGCCCCTGGGCAAGCTCAAGTCGATGACGCGCATCGCCGCCGAGCAGGCGCTGTTCGACTCGATCCTGGTGTTCGAGAACTTCCCGGTCACCGACGCGCTCAACCAGGACACCGGCGGCCTGAGCTTCAGTGCCCCGAGCAGCGACCAGCAGGCCGACGGCATCACCCTCACCCAAGGCCGCAACCACTTCCCGTTGTCGCTGATCGTGGTGCCGGACAAACAATTGCACTACCTGATCAGCTACGACCGCAGTCGCTTCAGCGACGCCGAGGTCGCGGTGTTGTCGGCACAATTGCGCGCCATCCTGTTGGCGATGACGGCGCAAGCGCAGTGCCGGGTCAGCGAGCTTGAGTGGCTGAGCCCTGAAGAACGCCAGCAACTGCTCGTGCAGGGACGCGGCGTACAACTGCCGGTACCCCAGGCGTGCCTGCATCAGTGCTTCGAACAACAAGTGGCCGCCCACCCGGATCACCTGGCGGTCCGCGACCGCCAGGTCGCCCTGACCTACCGCGAACTGGACCAGCAAGCCAACCGCCTCAGCCAGTACTTGCGCGCCCAGGGCATCGGTCACGACAGCGTCGTGGCACTGGCCCTGGAACGCAGTGCCGGGTTCGTGATCGCCCTGCTCGCCACCCTCAAGGCTGGCGCGGCCTATCTGCCGCTGGACCTCAAGCAGCCCGCCGGGCGCCTGGCCGATGTGCTGGTGGACAGCCGCGCCGCGCTGCTGATCGGCACCACCGCCTCGCCCCTGCTCAAAGGCTTGGCCGAGCACACGCCGACGCTGTGGCTGGCGGAACAGGCCGACGCCATCGCCGCCCAGCCAGACACGCCACCTGCCGTGGCCCATAACCCGACTGACGCCGCCTACGTGATCTACACCTCAGGCTCCACCGGCACCCCTAAGGGTGTAGTGGTCGAGCACCAGTCCATCGTCGATTACCTGACGGCGGTGCACGCGGTGCTCAACCCGCCGCCGCCCGCCCGCTACGGCTTGCTGTCCAGCATCGCCGCCGACCTGGGCCACACCCAACTGTTCGGCGCCCTGTGCAGCGGCGCCAGCCTGTTGCTGGTGGATGAAGACAGCGGTTTCAGCCCCCTGGCATTGGCCGAACTCTTCGACCAACACCCGGTGGATGTGCTGAAGATCACCCCAAGCCATTTGTCCGGCCTGTTGCAGGCGCTGCCCGATGCACGCTTGTTGCCGCGCGCCCTGCTGGTCTTCGGTGGCGACGCCCTCAGCCCGGCGCTGCTGGAGCAGGTCAACCACCTGGCGCCTGGCCTCAGGGTGTTCAACCACTATGGGCCGAGCGAAGCGACGGTCGGCGCAATCGCCACCGAGCTGCCCGCAGGCCTGCGCAGCATTGCCCTCGGCCGGCCGCTGCCGAACCGCCGACTGCAAGTGGTGGATGCCAAGGGTCGCCAGGTGCCCACCGGGGTGTCCGGTGAGCTGCTGATCAATGGCGCCTTGGCCCGGGGTTACCTGCACCGTCCGGACCTGACCGCCGAACGCTTTCATCTCGACGCGGATCAGCAACGCTGGTATCGCACTGGCGATCGCGTGCGCTGGCAAGTGGACGGCCAACTGGCATTCCTCGGCCGGGTCGACAGCCAGGTCAAGATCCGTGGCAATCGCCTGGAGCTGGGCGAAGTCGAAGCGCAGATCAAGCGCCTGTCGCCGCTGATCGAACAGGCGCTGGTCCGCGCCGTGGAACTGGACGGCAGCCTGCGCCTGGTGGCCTACCTGGTCGCCAGCCAGTCACTGTCCGCGACGAAACTGCGTAACGACCTGGGTGCGCGGGTGCCGGACTACATGGTGCCGGCACACTTCATCACCCTCGACGAACTGCCCCTCACCCGGAACGGCAAGGTCGATGTCCAGCGCTTGCCGCTCCCGCAAAAAGCCACGGACGACAGCGCCACTCACGTGGCCCCGCGCAATGAAGTCGAAACGCAGCTGGCCGCCATCTGGCAAGACGTCCTCAAGCTTGAACGTGTAGGCGTGCATGACAACTTCTTCGCCTTGGGCGGCGACTCGATCATCAACTTGCAGATCATCGCCCGCGCCAACCAGCAAGGGCTGAAACTCACGCCCCGCCAGCTCTTCGAGAACCGCACCATCGCCGATATCGCCCGGGTACTGGGCGCCGATGCCAGCCATGGCGTGGCGCAAGCCGTTGCCGATGGCTATGACCTGCCGCTGGCTGCCGGGCAATTGGCACGCCTGGAGCAAGGGCCATTGCACGCCACCTGGCGCTGCGTGGCGTTGACCCAGGCCATCGATAGCGAGTTGCTGGCCCAGGCCATCGCCGCGTTGCAACACCACCACCAGGCCCTGCGTCTGGCGCTCAAGGCGCTGCCGGAGGGCGAGTGGCAGCAACGGGTACTGGTCGTGGCCAAGGCCCCGGTCATCACCACCGAGCAGTTGGAGACCTGCGCCCCGGCGCAACTGCAAGCCCTGGCCCAGGCCGGTGTCGATGCGCTGGAATTGGGTGCAGGCCAAACCCTGCATGCCAGCCTGCTGGAGGTGGACGGCACGCAATCCCTGCTCTTGGCCGCTCATCCGTTGTGCCTGGACGAAGCCTCCTGGTCGCTGCTACTGGCTGACCTCAACCTGGCCTTGGCACAGCTGCGCTATCAGCGGCCGGTGCGCCTGTCCTACGCCGGTGGCGATTTCACCCAGTGGACACGGCACCAGCAGGCCCATGCCCAGGGTGATGCCCTGGATGACGCCTGGGAACATTGGCTGCAATACGCAGGGGTGGAACCGCTGCAACTGCCTGACAGCCAGCAACCGGCCAGCGTGGTCGAAGACACCCTGCCGGCCGCCACCTCTAGCGAACTCAAGCGCCTGGGCGAAGTGCTGCAACTGGACTGGAACACCCTGTTGGCCGCTGCCGTGGCCGAACAGTGCCGTGAACTGTGCGGCAATGGCCTGGTCGCGCTGAGCGTGCACGATGCCCGTCCGAGTGCCGAGCGTTTGCCGGTCGCTGCGCCGATTGCCGTGGCCGACCTCGACCCGGCACGCATCATGGGCCCCTTGGCACTGACCGTGCCGTACTTCCTCCAGCCCGAAGGCGAGAGCCTGCTACAACGCTTGCAGGCACTGGCCGCGCAGATGCGCGCCTACCCGCAACACGGCGTCGACTATGGCGCCCTGCGCTACTTGTCGGACAATACCTACCTGCAAGAACCGCTGCGCGAGCTGCCAGCACCATCGCTCGTCATTCGCTGGCTGGGCAACCTCGATAGCCACCGCGAAGAGCGTGGCATCCTGGCTCAGGTTGAAGCGCCAACCCCATCGCCGGCTTCGACCGGGCCGCTGAACGTAGACGCCTGGTGGCAGGATGACCGCTTGCACCTGCGCAGCCAAGGCACCCTCGCCGCCGACTGGGCGCCGTGCCTTGTCCAACGCTTGAGCGAGCTCGCCGCACTGGCCACCGCGGCCGACCTGCGCCCTGCCAGCCAGGCATTCCCGCTGTGCCACAAGCAAGCGGCAACCCTGGCGGCCGAACCGCTGGACTGGCTGAACATCGAAGACGTCTACCCGCTGTCGTCGATGCAACAGGGCATGCTTTTGCACACCCTGCTGCAACCCCACAGCGGTATCTACCTGATGCAACAACGCTACAGCTGGGACGGGGTATTGCAGCGCCCGGCGATGGAAGCCGCGTGGCAGCTGTTCCTCGAGCGCCATCCAATGATGCGGACCGCCTTCTGGTGGCAGGACGACCATGAACCGCTGCAGTGCGTGTACCGCCAGACCCACCAGGCGTTCGACTGGCAGGACCTGCGCCATCTCGACGAAGAGCAGCAGCGCGAGGCGATGGACCAGGCCCTCGAAGCACAACGCCTGCAAGGCTTCGACATGGCCTGCGCACCGCTGACCCACCTGCGGGTGTTCCAGCTCGATGAGCGCCGCTTCGCCGTGGTGCGCAGTTTCCACCACATCCTGACCGATGCCTGGTGCTTCGGCCTGTTGATGGAAGACCTGCTGGCGATCTACCAGGCCCTGGTGCGCCAGGAGCCGGTGGCTCGTCCGCGTCTACGCTCGTTCCGTGGCTACATGAGTTGGCTGGAACGCCATGACATGGCTGCCGCCCACGCCTTCTGGCAGGCACAAATGGCCGGTTTCAGCGAGCCGACGCCGCTGCAGGTGGACGGTCCGGTGGCCCGCCCGGAGCAGGCACCGGAACAGGTCGGCGACTTCGACCAGACCCTGAGCATCGCCCAGACCCAACGCTTGCAACAGCTCTGCCAGCAGTACCAACTGACGCCCAACACCTGGATCCAGGGTGCCTGGGCACTGTTGCTGTCGCGCTACAGCGGCAACCGCGACGTGTTGTTCGGCGTGACCGTCGCCGGCCGCCCGACTGACCTCGCCGGTGTAGAAGAAATGGTCGGGCTGTTCATCAACAGCCTGCCGCTGCGCATCGATGTCGACCCGGAGGCCCCGGTGGCCGACTGGTTGCAGGCACTGCTATCCCACAACGCACAATTGCGCGAACACGAAAGCGCGTCGCTGGTGGACATTCAACGTTGCAGCCAAGTGCCGCGCGGCCAGCAGTTGTTCGACAGCCTGGTGGTGTTCGAAAACGCCCCGCTGGACATCAGCAGCGTGCAACTGGACGCCTTCAGCATCGACATCTACGAAGACCGGGTGCACACCAACTTCCCGATGACGGTGGTGCTGTACCCCGGCGATCGCCTGGGCATTCGCCTGTCCTACGACAGCATGCGTTTCAGCACTGACACCGTACAGCGCATGCTCGGGCATCTGGTGCAACTGCTTTCGGCCATGCTGGAGACACCGCAGGCGCCGTTGGGCAGCTTGCATATGCTGCCCGAGGCTGAACGCCGGCACCTGTTGATCGACTGCAACCGCAGCGACCTCGACTTCCCGCTGGAGCGCGGTTATGCGGCGCTGTTCGCCGAGCAAGTGCGCAACCGTGCGCAACACCTGGCCGCCGTATGCCAGGACCAATCGCTGACCTACGCCGAACTGGACCGCCGCGCCAATGCCATCGCCCATGCGCTGCAAGCCGCCGGTGCCGGCCCGGAAACCCTGGTGGCGCTGTTCGCCGAGCGTGGCCTGGCGTTGCTGACGATGATGATCGCCACGCTCAAGGTCGGCGCCGCGTTCCAGGCCTTGGACATCCAACAGCCCCACGCACGCCTGGCGGAACTGCTGGACCTGGGTGAGGCGCCGCTGTTGCTGGTGTGCGAGCACGCGACCTCGACACTGGACAACGTCCTGCCGCAAATGCACAAGCAGCCTACCTGCCTGGTCGCCCAGGCGCTCTGGCAAGGTCGTGAGCAACCGCCGGTCACCTATGCGCACCAGCCGGATCAACTGGCCTACGTGATCTTCACCTCGGGTTCCACCGGCACGCCAAAAGGCGTGATGGTGGAACAACGAGGGATGCTCAACAACATGTTCGGCAAGGTCCCGAGCCTGGGCCTGGGTGAACACGACCGGATTGCCCAGACAGCTTCGGCGGCGTTCGATATCAGCGTATGGCAGTTCCTCGCCGCACCGCTGTTCGGCGCCACCGTGCACATTCTTCCCGATGCCCAGGCCCACGATCCCGTGGCCCTGCTCGACGCCGTCCAGGAGCAGCAACTGACGCTGTTGGAAACCGTTCCGGCGCTGATTCGCGGCATGCTCCAGGAAAGCCAGGCCCATCACACCCTGGCAAGCCTGCGCTGGCTGTTGCCCACCGGCGAGGCATTGCCGCCGGTCCTGGCGCGGGACTGGTTCGCACGCTTCCCGGCGATCCCGTTGATGAACGCCTACGGTCCTGCCGAATGCTCGGACGACGTGGCCTTCTACCCCATCACTGAAGCACCGGCCGACGACTGCTTGCACATGCCCATCGGCACGCCGACCGCCAATAACCAGGTGTTCGTTCTCGACTCGGCGCTGCGCCTGGTCCCTGTGGGTGTACCCGGCGAATTGTGCATCGGTGGTGTCGGCGTGGGTCGCGGCTACCTGCGCGACCCGCAACGCACCCGCGAGGCTTTTGTACCGCACCCGTTCCAAGCCGATGCGCGCCTGTATCGCAGCGGTGATATCGGCCGGATGCGTGAGGATGGCGTGATCGAATACCTCGGCCGTCGCGACCAGCAAGTGAAGATCCGTGGCCACCGCATCGAGCTGGGCGAGATCGAAAACCGCTTGATGCAACACCCGGCGGTGGACAGCGCGGCGGTGCTGGCGTTGCCCGACGCCCGCGGCGCCTTGCAACTGGTGGCCTGGTATGTGCTCGACGAGACGGCCGACCTGGGCGGCGAGCCTGCGCAACAGGTATTGAGCGCATACCTGGGCCAGCAACTGGCAAGCTACATGGTCCCGGCCCGTTGGCTGGCCCTTGGACAGTTGCCGCTGAACGCCAATGGCAAGGTCGACCGTCGTGCCCTCGCCGCCTTGGGTGTGCCCCAGGACGAGGCGGTACAGGCGCAATCCATGGCGCCACGCACGCCGACCGAACACGTCCTGGCCGAACTCTGGCAAGAAATTCTCGGCCTGGACAACGTCAGTGTGCACGACGACTTCTTCGCCATCGGCGGTCACTCGCTGCTGGCCACCCAAGTCTTGTCGCGAATTCGCCGACGGTTGAACGTGAACCTGCCGCTGCGCACCCTGTTCGAACGCGGCACCCTTGAGCAACTGGCCCAAGCGGTCGATCAGCAACGCAACGCCCAGACCGAGGCCGACGCTGACGCCGAGATGGCCCCGGCGCCGCGCAACCAACCGCTGCCGCTGTCCTACAGCCAGCAACGGTTGTGGTTCCTGGATCGCTTCGAAGGCCCTAGTGCCGCCTACAACATGACCACCACCGTCAGGCTGCGTGGGGCGCTGGACATCGCGGCGCTGCAAGGAGCCTTGCAGGCGGTGTTCGAACGCCATGAGTCCTTGCGCACCGCGTTCCACCTCCATGGCGACCAACCTTGCCAGGTCATCAACCCGGCGCCGCTGGTGGACTTGACGCCAACCGAGCTGAGTGACCTGGACAGCGCAGAGCAGGCGCAAAGCCTGCAGCGCCTGATCGATGAACAGGCCGCGCGCCCGTTCGACTTGCAACAGGCGCCGATGCTGCGCGCCAACCTGCTGCGCTTGGGACGCGAGGACCATGTGCTGCAACTGGTGCTGCATCACATCGCCACTGACGCCTGGTCCATGGGCATCCTGATGCAGGAACTGATCGTCGGGTACCAGGCACGCATCAGCGGTTCGACCCCCGTGTTGCCGGTGTTGCCGATCCAGTTCGCCGACTATGCCTACTGGCAACGCAGCGAAGCGCAACAGCGCCTGCTCGCGCGGGCCATCGATTACTGGCGCCGCCAGCTCGACGGCGCGCCAACGTTGATCCCGTTGCCCCTTGACCAGCCACGCCCGGCACGCCCCGACTACCAGGGCGCGGCCCTCGAGCAACGCTTCACGCCGGCCCAGGCCCAGGTGCTGAAGGCCTATGCGCAAGCGCAACGGGCGACACTGTTCATGGTCTTGCTCAATGCCTTCAACAGCCTGTTGCAGCGGGCCACCGGGGCCAACGATTTCATCGTCGGCACCGACCTGGCCAACCGCGAACATCCGGCCCTGGAACATCTCATCGGGTTCTTCGTCAACGTGCTGCCGATCCGTGCCCGCCTGAGCGAGGGCGAAACCTTCGACGCCCGCCTGCAACGCTTGCGCGAGGATTGCCTGTCGGCGTTCCAACACCAGCAAGTGCCGTTCGACAAACTGGTGGAGGAGTTGCAGCCGCCGCGTACGCCTGGGGTCAACCCGTTGGTCCAGGTGTTGTTCGTCATGCAGAACACGCCCAGTGGCAATGCCAGCCTGCCGGACCTTGAAGTGGAACACTTGGTAGCCCCCCAGCAGAGCAGCAAGTTCGACCTCGCCGTGTTTGTCGAAGAGGACGAAGAGCAAGGCCTGAACGTGCGCTGGGTGTACCGCACCAGCGTGTTGCAGGAGCAGACCATCCAGCGCCTCGAACAGGGCTTCGAACACCTGCTGGAGCAGATCGTCTCGGCCCCCGCCCAGGCATTGGAGCAGTGGTCGTGGCGCCTTGAGGGCAGCCACGCTGGCGCCGCGTCCCAGCCTGATTCGTCGCTCGACGAGGCCACGGCCCGCAGCGCACGCAAGCAGTCGAAACTGAGCAAGCTCAAGCAGACCCGCGCCACCGCCGTCAGCCAAGTGGCCCACGAGCAGGTCCGTACCCGTACCCTCGACGCCGGGCAAGCCTTGCCGTTGGTGATCGAGCCGTTGCTCGGCGACCTGGACCCGGTGCACTGGGCGCTGCAAGCCCGGGAATGGATCAATGCACAGTTGCTGACCCACGGCGGCCTGCTGTTCCGAGGGTTCAACCTGCCGGATGCCGCGGCCTTCGAGCAGTTCGCCCAGGCCATCGAGCCCGACCTCTACGGGACCTACGGCGACCTGCCGAAAAACAAGTCCGGCAAGAATATCTACCACTCCACGCCGTACCCGGAACAGCACATGATCCTCTTCCACAACGAGAGCTCCCATCTGCCGCAGTGGCCACGCAAGCAGTGGTTCTACTGCGAAACACCGGCGCCACGTGGCGGCTGCACGCCCATCGTCGATTGCCGGCAGGTATTGGCGCGCTTGCCCCAGGACATCGTCGCTCGCTTCAAGGCCCTGGGACTGCTTTACGTGCGGCACTTCACCGACAAGCTGGATGTGCGCTGGCAGGACTTCTTCAAGACCGAACAGCGCGAGGAAGTCGAGCGCCAGTGCCTGGCCTCGGGCATGCGCTGGGAATGGCTGGGCACCGACAACCTGCGGATCGCCCAGCACTGCCCGGCCATCGTCGAACATCCCGAGACCGGGGAACTGTCGTTCTTCAACCAGGTGCAACTGCACCACACTGCCTGCCTGGAGCCGGAAGTGCGCAACAACCTGATCAACCTGTTCGGCCTCGGGCACCTGCCCCGCAACGTGTACTACGGCGACGGCAGCGTGATCGAAGACGCGGTGATGCAGGTAATCGGCGAGGCGTATGAACATTGCGCGGTACGTTTTACCTGGCAAAAAGGTGACATGGTCATGTTGGACAATATGTTGGTGGCTCACGCCCGGGATCCCTTCGAGGGCGAACGCAAGATCTGCGTCGCCATGGGCCAGATGATGCGCCGCGAAGAACTGACGGGGCAGTTGCCCGAAGCACAGCCGCTGCCGGCTTCGGAGGTGCAGGCATGACCGTCTTTGAGAAACGTGAAGAAGCCTTCGCCCTCTCGCCGCAACAGCGCAGCCAATGGCTGGCGGGTTTGCCGCCCGTGCGCCTGGAGTTGGAGATCACCGGCGCGTTGGCGCTGGAACGCCTGCAGCAGCGGCTGGCCGCGCTGAGCGCGTGCCACGAGGCCTTGCGCCTGAGCGTGCGGCCCGAGCCGGGCCTGCTGATGCCGCTGCAAGTGGTCGAGCCCACCGCCACCGCAGTCGACGCGATCAGTGTCGAAGTGCAATCGGTGGCGGACGATCGGCACCGGGTGACACTGCAACTGCCGGCCCTGAGCGCGGATCGCGGCACCTTGCTGCGCCTGGCCCAGGCACTGGGATCGACGGACGCGCCGTACCTCGATGACGAGGCCATGACCTACACCCAGTACAGTGCCTGGCTCCATGAATTGCAGGCCGATGAAGATGCTGTTCCCGGTCGGCGCTTCTGGGCCAGCCAGGCCTTGGACGAACCGGCCGGGAGCGAGCTGCTCTACCGCCAGGTGCGCAACGACCGCCACGATGCCCCGGCGACCACCCGCCTGCTCGCCAACCCGCAATTGAGCAGCGCCCTGGACCACTTTTGCCAGCGTCACGGTGCCTCGCCCGAGCAGGTGCTGATGAGCGCCTGGGGGGTGTTGCTGCAGCGCCTCAGTACCGGCGACAGCCCGGCACTGACCTTGAACTGGGTACACGATTGCCGCGACGACTACGAGGAACTCGAAGACTGCTGGGGTTTGTTCGCCAAGCCCCTGCCCTTGCGCTGGCAACCGGCTGCGAACAGCTCATTTGTCCAGGCGCTGGAGACCCTGCAGACGCTGTGCGAGCAAGCCATCGAATGGCAGGAATACTGCGGCGTCAGCACCGCACTGCCGGCCGAAACCTTGCACTACGGTTTCCAGTGGGGCGCACACCTGCCCGATCGACTCGATACCTTGGGCAGTCTTGCATCGACGCTCACTGTGTCGGACGTGCAAGCCATCCCGGCAGGCATGGAGTTGCTGCTGGTTGCCGAAACGGTCCGCCACGAAGCCAGCGGCCTTGGCTATCGGTTGAACTTGCACCATCTGCCGAGCCGCTACAGCGAACAAGCAGCCCTGACGCTTCTGGAGCAGTTCCAGTCGCTGCTGTCCGATGCCCTCGCCAACCCAGGCAAGCCCTTGGCCAAGCTGTCGTTGCAGGCGCCGAGCTTCGGCGCGACGCTGGCCGCCCGGCAGGACGACGTCGCCGCCCCGCCGTTTGCCAGCGTACCGGCGCGCTTCGCTGAATGTGCCGCGCAGTTCCCCGAGCATTTGGCCCTGCGCGACCACCACGGGTATCTGAGCTATGCCCAGTTGCAGGCCCGCAGCAACCAACTGGCGCAGTACCTGCGCGCTCAGGGCGTGGGCCGCGAAGATCGCGTGGCGTTGTACCTGGATCGTTCGGCGCAAATGGTCCTGGCCATGCTCGCCGTGCTCAAGAGCGGCGCGGCGTTCGTCCCCCTGGACGTGCATCAGCCGGCACAACGCTCCCTGGCCATCCTGCAACAGGCGCAGCCAGTCTTCGTCCTGAGCGGTTCGGCCGGCAGCGCCCCCGCGTTGCCCGGCATCGGTAGCCTCGACCTGCGTGAAGAAGCGACCTGGCAGCACGCACCTGCCACGGCAACCAACGTCGAGTGCCAAGGGCAGGACGCGGCCTACGTGCTGTTCACCTCCGGCAGCACCGGCACGCCCAAAGGCGTCATTGTCGAACACGCCCAACTCGCCAGTTATGTCGCCAGCGTGTCCCGGCGCCTGGCGCTGGGGGTTGGCGAGCGCAGTGCGGTGGTCACTTCGCTGGCGGCCGACCTGGGCTACACCTTGCTGTTCCCGGCGCTGCTCAGTGGCGGTGAATTGCACCTGCTGGACAAGGAAACGGCAATGGACGCCCAGGCCTGGGCGGCCTGGCAGGCTGAATACCCCATCGATCACCTGAAGATCGTACCGTCCCTGCTGGACGCGTGGCTGATTCATGCCCAAAGCGCGACCGTGTTGCCTCGCAAGCAACTGATCCTCGGTGGCGAAAGCTGCTCGCGGCGCCTGCTGCAAAACATTCACGGCCTCGCGCCGACGCTGACAGTCTTCAACCATTACGGCCCGACCGAAACCACGGTCGGCGTGGTGATGCACAAAGCCGATCCAGCCATGGATTATCGCCGCCTGCCCCTGAGCGACCGCCTCGATGGCATGCGCCTGTACCTGCTCGACGAACAGCAAGCGCTGGCCGCTCCCGGGCAGAGCGCCGAGCTGTATATCGCCGGCCCGCAACTGGCCCGGGGTTACCTGGACGCGCAACAGAACGCCGGCCGTTTCATCGAATGGGGGCAATCGCCTGGCGAACGCCTCTACCGCACTGGCGACATGGCCCGCTACCTCCACGACGGTAGCCTGGAAATCACCGGACGAGCCGATCGCCAGGTGAAGATCCGCGGTTTCCGCGTGGAACTCGATGAGATCCAGGCGCAATTGACTCGCCTTCCCGGCGTCGCCCAGGCCGCAGTGGAATGCATTCCCCGGGGCGAGCTCGGCCAGCAACTGTTCGCCTTCATGACCCTGGCGCCCGGGCATTCGACCACGGTAGCCAGGCTGCATGGCCAGGCCCAGGATTGCTTGCCGGACTACATGCTGCCCACCCTGCGGATCGTCGAAGCCTTGCCGTTGATGGGCAATGGCAAGCTGGATCGCAAGACCCTGCAACAATGGGCCGACAAAGTCCTCGACACCGTTGGCAGTGCCTTGCCGCGCACGCCGCTGGAAGCTTTGCTTGCCGAGGTCTGGGCGCAAGTGCTGGGCCTGGAGCGGGTGGGTATCGACGATGATTTCTTCGAGCTGGGCGGCCATTCCCTGGCGGCGGTGACCCTCGCCAGCCGCTTGCAGACCGCGCTGTCGGCGCCGGTGACGGTCAATGCGGTGTTCAACGCCCCCAGCGTCTCGGCGTTCGCGGCGTTGGTGCAGGCCGAACTCAAGCTCTCGCCACTGGTCAGGCTGTCGCCGCCAACCGCAGCGCCCATCGAGGCCGGCAAGCTCTTCTGCTTCCACCCCTCCACAGGCCATGTGCAGGACTACCGTCCCCTGCTGGCATCGCTACCGGCCTGGCAACTGTGGGGACTCCAGGCGGCCTACCTGGCCGACGACAGCACGACACTGGGCGGTGACATCGAGAGCCTGGCGGCGGTCTATGTCGAGCATCTGCGCCAGCAGCAAGCGCACGGTCCTTATCACCTGCTGGGTTTCTCCCTCGGCGGGCTGCTCGCGATTGCCGCTACCGCGCGCCTGGAGAGCCAGGGCGAACAGGTAGCGTTTCTCGGTATCATCGATTCCCAGTACCAGCATCACGCCCAGGAAGACAGCGTCGAAGCGCTGCTGGAGTCGGCCGCCCTGTCGTTGACGCCGGACAGCCAGACCGTGTTGCGCCAGTTGCCACAGGCGACCCTGGCGGCATTGCTGGAACAACTGGACGCCCTGCCCCCGGCAGCACGCCTGCCGGAACTGGCCCAATGGGCGCGCCAGCAGGGCCTGCAGCTCGATGGCGACAGTTGGGAGCACCTGCAAACGCGGCTGCACTACCAGCAGCATACGCAGCATCTGCTGGCGACCTTCAAGCCTGCGCCACTCAGTTGCCCGGTGCATGTCTGGTGGGCCGACGATACCCTGGAACAGGCTGAGTTCGCCGACCCGCACTGGGAACACCTGAGCACCGGGCCGTTGACCCGTGAGGTCATCCCGGCGCAGCATCTCACTATCCTCGAGCAACCGGCCCTGCACCAGCAACTGGCGGCACGGCTCGAGGCCATCGCTACGAACGGAGCGGTTTGAAAATGGATCTGTTGTTACTCATGGCTAAACGTTCATGGCGCGCACTGCTGGTGGCGACCCTGACGGGCCTGATCTGCGGCCTCGCGGCGGCCGGGTTGATCGCCAACATCAACCACAGCCTGGAGGTGTTCGATAAGCTACGCCCGGTGGACGGGCTGCTTTTCGCCGGGCTGGTGCTGCTGGTCATGGTGTCCCGGGTGATCTCCGACATCAGCCTGCTGCGCCTGGGCCAGGCCGCGGTCAACGACATGCGCCTGCACCTGAGCGCCAAGCTGATCGATACCCCCTACGCGAAATTGCAGCGCCTGGGCAAGCATCGCCTGCTGGCCATGCTGACCGACGATACGCAAACCATCAGCCAGGCGGTGGAGCTGGTGCCGATCCTGCTGGTCAATGCCGGGATCATCGCCGCCTGCCTGGGCTACCTGGGTTGGCTCAGCCTGCCACTGCTCGGCCTGACACTGCTGCTGATCATCGCGGGCAGCTTCACTTTTCACTGGCCGCAACGTCGGGCGTTGACTTCGATCTCCCGGGCCCGGGAGCTCAAGGATCAGTTGTTCGACCAGTACCGCCTGCTCACCGATGGCAGCAAGGAACTGCAGCTCAACCATCCTCGCCGGCAACACTTCTTCACCCATTTGCTGATTCCAGTCAGCCAGCAATACCGTCGCGACTTCGTACGCGGCATGAGCATCTACGCCCTGGTATTGAACTGGGGCAACGCGGTGTTCTACATGCTGATCGGCGTGGTGCTGTTCGCCGCACCGCATTTCATCGACCTGGGCGTGAGCCTCGTCACCGGCTATATCCTGACGATCCTCTACATGATCACGCCGCTGTCGGAACTGATGAACGCCTTGCCGACCCTGGGCCGCGCCAGCGTCGCACTGAATAAGATCCGTGCCCTGGAAGGCGAGATGGAAGCATCCGACGAGACCTTCGATACCATCTCGCCGACCCAGGTTCGCCGCCTGGTGTGCCGGCAGGTCGCCCATACCTATTACCGCGAACGCGAGGACGGCCATTTCACCCTGGGGCCCATCGACCTGACGCTCAATGCCGGCGAAGTGGTATTCATCACCGGCGGCAACGGCAGCGGCAAGACCACCCTGGCTTTGCTGCTGACCGGGCTGTACCGGCCGGAAAGTGGCGACATCATGCTCGATGAGCAGGTGTCCTCGAGCAACGACAACCTCCATTATCGACAGCACTTCTCGGCGATCTTCACCGACTTCTGCCTGTTCGAAAACCTGTTCGATGGCGACGATCCGGACTTGGTGAAACAGGCGCAGGACTACCTGGTGCACCTGCAACTGGACCATAAGGTGCAGATCGAAGGAGGCAAGCTGACGACGCTGGCGCTGTCCACCGGGCAACGCAAGCGCCTGGCATTGCTCAGTGCCTATCTGGATGACCGCCCCTGCTACCTGTTCGACGAATGGGCGGCCGACCAGGACCCGGTGTTCAAGCACTTCTTCTACACCCGGATCCTGCCGGACCTGCGCGAGCGCGGCAAATTGCTGATCGTCATCTCCCACGACGACGCCTACTTCGGCCTGGCCGATCGGTTGATCCACGTCGAACATGGCAAGGTCAGCGAAGTAGCCCCCCAGGCCAACGCCTCATCCCAGGCGCAAATGCTGTCTTGAGGAATGTGGAGGGTTTCTGGCCAAGGCTGTCAAAAGCTGCGCTCAACCCTCCTCATAGATGTAATGCAGGTAGCTCACCTGTTCCGCCACCGGCAGGCGGTGCAGTTTGGGGCAGGATTCGCACAGCACTGGCGGCTGGCCTTCGACCGGTTCGTGCAGTTGGTAATGCAGGCAACAATGCCGACGCAAGGGCAAGCTGGGGCATATCTGCGGGGCCGGTGATTCGACCATGCGTTGCAGGCCTCGCAGCTTCAGGCGTCCGTTGTTCACCGTAACCGGTTCCAGCCACCGGTGCGCTTCGGCGAAGCCGTCCCTGGACAGATCCGGGTCCATCCTGGCGAAGGCGCCGTCCCAGATCGCGACAAAGTTGCCCCACAGTATTTTCGGGGCCAAGCCACCGGCGGCGGCCAACGTGCCAAACAGTGGCGCCAAATGCTCGTGGACCAACCGCGACCAATACACCGCCCGGTCCTCCGCGTTCAAGGGCGACAGCCCGGCGGCCAGGCCCAGCGCCGCCGGTTGGCCGTCGTCGTGCAACAACAACGCGCCCTCGCCCCAGAACTCGATCGCGCAGCCACGCGTCAGCACACAGGCCAGGGTGGCCGGCAAGACAATGCTCATGTAGTTCATCGACCACTGCGAAACCACGGCGGCGCGGTTCACCCCCGGGTAACGCAGGGCAAATCGGGTCAGCAAGGGTTGCAACGCGGCAGGGTCGGCAAGCTGGCTCAACGCGATGGAAGGCTGGTCGCCAGGTTCCTGCCGGACGACCCGCTGTATGGGCGGCCAGGCCTGGTTAAGCCATTCTGGAAATTCGATAACAGGGCTCCCGTGGCTTTCCCTAATTAATGCAAACGATTAGCATTGGCTGATCCTATCCTCCCGCCCCTGCAAACTCAACGTCGTTAGCGACCAGGCTCACCAAGACCCCATGCACACACTTCGCAATTTCTGGCGCCTCGCGCAGCCCTTCTGGGCTTCCGAGGAAAAGTACCCGGCCCTGTTGCTGCTGTTGGCTACCGTACTGATGACCCTGTGCCTGGTCGGTGTCAACATCCTCACCAATTTCTGGAACCTGCATTTCTATAACGCCCTGCAGGCCTTGGACTACCACGGTTTCCTGATCGGTAGCCTGCAGTTCATCCTGCTGCAGATCGGCATGGCCGCCTTTACCGTTGGCGCGTTCCATTTCCAGCAGAAGCTGACCATCCGCTGGCGGCGCTGGGCAACCCGCAACATGCTCGGTCAATGGCTGGGCAGCCAGCGCTACCAGAAGCTGAAGCTGACCGAGACCGAGGTCGACAACCCCGACCAGCGGATCGCCGAGGACATCGACCTGTTTATCGTCAAGTCGCTCAAGTTGAGCCTGGGCCTGTTGACGTCGGTGGTGTCGCTGTTTTCCTTCCTGCATATCCTCTGGCAAGCCTCCAGCCTCGTCAGCGTGCCGTTCAACGAGCAATCGATCGTCATTCCCGGGCTGCTGGTGTGGGTCGCCCTGGTGTATGCGCTCCTGGGCACCGGCCTTGCATTCTGGCTCGGACGTGCGCTGCCCAGCCTCAACTTCATGCAACAGCGGCGTGAAGCGGACTTTCGTTTCTCGCTCATCCGCCTGCGGGAGAACGCTGACTCGGTGGCGCAATACCGCGGCGAAGTTGTGGAGAACGAACGCTTCAACCACCGCCTGGAGGCGGCGCTGGAAAACTTCTGGGCGCTGGTGAAAAAACAGAAGCTGATCATGGGCTACTCGACCTTCTATTTGCGCAGCGCGACGGTCATACCGATGTTCATCATGGCGCCACAGTTCTTTGCCGGCGCCTTTCCCCTTGGCCGCCTGACGCAGATAAGCGCGGCCTTCGGCGAAGTGCACGCGGCCATCGCCTATCTGGTGAGCGTGTTCCCGGAACTGTCGGAATGGAAGTCGGTGATCGACCGCTTGGTCGGCTTCCAGGAGCGCCTGGATAACGTCGAGGTCAAATCCCAGGTCAGGCACCAACAACAGGCCAGCGGCCTTGATATCAAGGACCTGGACATCTGGCTGCCAAACGGCCGGCCGTTGTTCAAAGGCTTCAACCTGTCACTCAAGCCCGGTGACAGCCTGATGATCAGCGCGCCATCCGGCTACGGCAAGTCGACGCTGATCCGCACGATTACCGGGCTTTGGCCCCACGCGCGCGGCTCGAGCGGCTATGACCGTGAACGCGCCCTGACCCTGTCGCAAAAACCCTACCTGCCGCTGGGCAGCCTGCGCGAAGCACTCTGGTACCCCCACCCAGCCCGTTGCGAGGAGGATGCCGCGCTGCGCCAGGTCATGGAGCAGGTCGGCCTGCAACACCTGAGCGATCAGTTGGAGCAGGAGCGGGACTGGGCGCAGACCCTCAGCGTTGGCGAACAACAACGCTGTGCGTTCGTCAGGGCCCTGCTGGCCCGGCCCACGGTGCTGTTCCTCGACGAAAGCAGCTCGGCGCTGGATGCGGCAAACGAAGCGCGTTGCTATCAACTGCTCAGGCAGACGCTGCCGGACACGATCCTGATCAGCGTCGGGCACAGCGCCGCCCTGGAGCGCTTCCATTGGCAGGTCCTTGAATTGAAGGACGAGGCGCAGTGGGTGCATCGCAAGATCAAGCAAGCGGTGTGACCCCGATAGAGCAAACACTGAATAACCTGTGGCGAAGGGGGTCGTGGGAGCAAGACTTGCCCGCGATGGATGCGACGCGGTCTTCCTGAAGTCGAGTCGTGTGTATCGCGGGCAAGCCTTGCTCCCACAAAATCCCCTTGCCACAAAATCCTCAGTGCCCCAGTCAGTCGGGCCCACCTTCGCACATTGGCATACAGAGTTTGTGGTCTATAGTTCTGACAGATCCAGGCTCTTTATGCTCGGGCCAGCAGGAGCAATACCCCTCGAGCCGTGACTGTGTCGACGCCCACCAGCCTTCGGTCGAACAATGCAGGGAGCACACCATGCCGATCCAGCGGCCTGAGACACTGAGGTTGGCCCCTGGCACTGCTCATTGTGCCGAGGCCGATGGCGATACCAAGGCCGGCGTGCTTCGGCGCGCCTTCGACCAGGCCAAGGAAGCCTACATCCTGTTCCCGTTGCTGGCCGTTCTGCTGTTGCTGGCCATCTGGAGCGCTACCCTCTATCTGATCAAGGTCGAACATCTTCGCGCGCAACAGAGCGCCGCGACGGCCAGCCTGGAAATGGGCGCCACCTACGAAGCGCAAATGTTGCGCGCCATCCATGAAATCGACCAAACCCTCAAGCTGGTCAAATACACCTATGAGACCGAGAGCGAGCCTAATCCCCTGCGCCGGCTCCAGGAGCGGGCCTTGTTACCGCCGGCCTTGGTGTTCGACGTCAGCGTGGTCAACCCGGACGGCAGGCTCGTGGCGAGTACACGGACCAACGACCGGGAAAATATCGCTGACCCGAATGAGCAGCAAACACTGCGGCACAGCGACTCATTGTCCATCAGTCATCCGTGGAAAAGTCCGGTCACGGGAGAATGGCGCTTGCGCTTCAGCCGGCGACTCGACGCCGCGGATGGCACACTTTCCGGGATCGCCAGGGTCGAGGTCGATGCCGCCTATTTCGTCAGCAGCTACGACGCCTCGAAACTCGGCGAACAAGGTGCGCTCGGGCTGCTGGGCACTGACGGCCTCTTCCGCGTGCGGCGCACCGGAGAAACGGTACTGGCCGGCGATACGGTCGATTACACGGCGGTGGTGCCGGATGCGGAAAACACCGAGGCAGTGCTCTCGGTCAATGGTTGGGACGGGGTTCGGCGCTACACCAGTGCCCGCCAGCTCTACGACTTTCCACTGGCGGTGATTGTCGGGTTGTCCGAGGAGGAACAACTGGCCGCGGTGAACCAGCAAGCGCGTACCTACCTCTGGCGCGCGGCAGGCGGCAGCCTGGTCCTGGTGCTGCTGGTGGGCGTGCTCGCCCGGATGAGCTGGCAACTGGCGCAGAGCCGTCTGCGCGCCGCCGAAGCCCAGGCTCAACTGGCCGCCGCCGCTCGCCAGGCCGGCATGGCCGAAATCGCCACCAACGTCCTGCACAACGTGGGCAACGTGCTCAACAGCGTGAATATCTCCGCCGACCTGGTCACCCGCAAGCTGCGCACCAGCAAGGCCCTGGGGCTCGGCAAGGCGGTGCAAATGATGAACGAGCACGCCGATGACCTCGGCGACTTCATCTCCCACGACGAGAAAGGCAAGCTGCTGCCCGGCTACCTGAACCAGTTGGTGGACGCGCTGGCGGTGGAGCAACAGAGCATGACCGAAGAACTCGGCCAACTGAGCAAAAGCGTTGATCACATCAAGGAAATCGTCGCCGCCCAGCAATCTTACGCAGGCACCTCCAGCCTGGCCGAAACCGTGCAGATCAAGGACCTGATCGAGGATGCCGTGCGCATGAACGCCGGCATCATCGCCGCGCATCGGATCACCGTGGTGCGAAACCTGGCCGAAACACCCTTGCTGCAACTGGACAAGCATCGGGTGCTGCTGATCCTGATCAACCTGATAAAAAACGCCAGCAGGGCGATGGATGACCGGCCGGAGCTGACCCCTCAAATCATCCTTCAGAGCGAGATCCCCCAAGAAGACACCCTGGTGATCAAGGTCATCGACAACGGCGAAGGCATAGCGCCCGAGAACCTGACGCGGATCTTTGCCCATGGCTTTACCACACGCAAGGATGGCCATGGTTTTGGCCTGCACAGCTGCGTCCTGGCGGCCATGGAGATGGGCGGCTCGCTGGAGGCCCATAGCGATGGCCCGGGAACGGGAGCGACCTTTACGCTCAAATTGGCGATCTAGGCTACGCTTCGGCGCGTGATAACGCGCAGCTTCAGCCAACGTTACAAGGAACAGACGAATGGCGATCCACGCAACGAGGTTACCTTGACCCCCATGGTGAAAAAGCCCAATACCTTGGCCTTGGTAGTCGTGACGCTGTATGCCGGCGGTGCCAGTGCCGACGCAGCCGACATGTTCTCGCTGAGCAGTTTCGGCACGGTGGGGATCGTCCATTCCAGCGAGAAAAAAGCCGACTTCACGTCCAGTATCTTCAAGCCCAACGGCGCGGGGCATTCGCGCAACTGGAGCGCCGACGTCGACAGCCTGATAGGCGCCCAACTGACCGCCAATTTCACCCCGCAGCTGTCGGCCGTGGTGCAGGTCATTTCCGAGCAGCGCTACGACAACAGTTACCGGCCCTTCGTCGAGTGGGCCAACATCAAGTACCAGTTCACGCCGGATTTCAGCGCACGCATTGGCCGTACCGTGTTGCCGACATTCCTGGTATCCGACAACCGCAAAGTGGGCTACACCCTGCCCTGGGTGCGGGCGCCCATGGAGGTCTACGGCCTGATGCCGATCTCCAGCAGCGACGGCATCGATGGCAGCTACCGGTTTCGAGTCGATGAAATCACCAACACGGTGCAGGCCCACTACGGCCAGACCGACAGCCGCGATTCCGACGGGACCGGCAAGGCGCTGACGAGAAATCTCTGGGGGGTCACCAACACCACCGAACTCGGTGCCCTCACCACACGCATCACCTACATGAAGGCCGACCTGACCCTGGAGCCATTCAATTCACTCTTCGATACGTTCAGGGAGTTCGGTCCGGAAGGCATCGCCATCGCCGATCGCTACGACTCCGATGACACCCCCGTCGACTTTATCGGCGTGGGTGCCAGCTACGATCCGGGCGACTGGTTCGTCATGAGTGAATGGGGACGTCTCGACAGCCGTTCCGGCCTGGGCAGGACCAGCGCCTGGTACATCAGCGGCGGGTACCGCATCGCAGCGTTCACCCCCTATGTCACCTACGCGCGCTCCAGGACCGAAACAGAAGTCTCCAGCCCGGGCCTGACGCTATCGACCTTGCCGCCGGCCTTGGCGGGCACGGCCGCCGAACTCAACGGTGCGCTCAACAGCGTCCTGGGCTCGAACGAAGGCCTGCAGACCCTTTCCCTGGGTATGCGTTGGGATTTCACCAAGAACATGGACGCCAAAGTGCAATTCGATCACACACGTTTCAAGGGCAACTCGGTCGGTCCGTTGATCAACCCCCAACCGGACTTCACGTCGGGGGGTTCGCTCAACGTCATCAGCCTGGCTGTTGATTTTGTCTTCTGATGGAGCAGGCCATGTGGGTTGTGAGACTCATCGGATTCGCCATGGCGGGGCTCGCCCTGTGCGCCGCCAGCGTTGCCGTCAAGGCCGACGTGGTGGTGGTCGTCGCCGCGTCCAGCCCGGTGAAGACGCTCGCGCGCAATCAGGTGGCGGATATTTTCCTGGGCAAGGCCAGTCGTTTTCCCGGCGGCGGACAGGCGATTCCCATTGACCAGACAGAAGATTCACCAACCCGCGATGAGTTCTACACAACGTTCACCGGCAAGTCCGCAGCCCAGCTCAAGGCGCATTGGTCGAAAATCATCTTCACCGGCAGGGGCCAGCCGCCGCAGGCGGTTTCGAGCGGGGCGGAGGTCAAGAAACGTATCGCAGAGAACCCCGACACCATCGGCTATATCCAGGCACGGGAGCTGGACGGCAGCGTCAGGGCAGTGCCGCTCGAGTCGCAGTGAGTACGGCTCTACGTACCGAGCCCCGTGCCAGCCGCCTGGGCTTGCAGCAACAGCTTGAACTGATCGGCGGGCACCGGTTTGTTGAAGTAGAAACCCTGGAACTCATCGCAGGCGTTATCCCGCAGGAAATCGGCCTGCTCCTTGGTTTCCACGCCTTGGGCCACCACGGTCAGGCTGAGGGTCCGGCCCATCGCGATGATGGCCTCGGTCAGGGCTTTGTCTTCCGACACGCTGCTGGTATCGCAGATACACGAGCGGTCGATCTTGATGACATCCAGCGGAAACTGCTCGAGCGCGGAGAGCGACGAATAACCGATCCCGAAATCATCGATGGCGATGCGGACCTGCAGGCGCTTGAGCCCGGTCAATACATTCAACGCCCTCTTGACGTCCTGCATGAGCAGGCTCTCGGCGATCTCCAGCTCCAACAGGCGCGCGTCCATACCGGTTTCGGCCAGTATCTCGGCCAAGTCCGTCAACAGGTTCTCATCGGCGAACTGCCGAGCCGTGAGGTTCACAGCGACTCCCAGGTGTGGCAGCCCTTGTCGTTGCCAGGCGACGTTTTGCCGGCAGGCAGTCTTGAGCACCCACTTGCCGATCGGCACGATCAAACCGGTCTCTTCCGCGACCGGGATGAATTGCATGGGCGCCACGATACCCAGGTCGGGATGATTCCAACGCAGGAGCGCTTCCATACCGGTGATCTGGCCACTGGGAATGTCCCGCTTGGCCTGGTAGTGCAGTTGGAACTCCTGGCGCTCCAGCGCGTGGCGCAAGCTCAGCTCCAGCGTCAGCCGTTCCAGTGAGTCCGCGTTCAGCTTCGCGGAGTAAAACTGGAAGTTGTTCTTGCCACATTGCTTGGCCTGGTACATCGCGATATCGGCGTTTTTCTTGAGTGTCTGCTCGTCCAGGCCATCCTGTGGGTACACACTGATACCAACGCTGGCGGTCACACGGAACTCCTGGCCCTCGAGGTTGAAGGGCCGGGCTATGGCGGTCAGGATTTTTTGGGCGGCAGTCGCCACGTCGTTGTCCTGCGACAGCTCCGGCAGCAAGATCACGAATTCGTCGCCGCCCAATCGAGCCACCGTATCGCTGCCGCGCAGACACGCCTCGAGGCGCAGCGCGACCTCCTTGAGCAGTTGATCGCCGGCATCGTGCCCCAGGGTATCGTTGACTTGCTTGAAGCGGTCGAGGTCAAGAAACAGCACCGCCAGTTGCCGATCATAACGGCTGGCCTCGCGGATGCTCTGGCCCAACAGCTTGCTGAACAGACTGCGATTGGGCAAGGCCGTAAGGCCGTCGTGATAGGCCAGGTACTCGACACTTTCCGCGTAGGCGATTTTCGCTTCGCCGGCGCGCAAGCGGCTTTGCACCAGTTGCCAGCTCATCCGGGCGAGCAGCCCCGCCAGCAACACCAGCACCAGACTGCCGCCCGTGGCGCGCCACAGGTAGGTACGCGCTTGCTGGTTCACCGCCGCCAGTTGTTCTTCCTCGGACAACCCGACAATCACCGCCAGTGGGAAGTCGTAGAGCTGGCGGGCACTGGTGTAGCGCCACACACCATCCCCCGCATTGATCGCGCGTACGGCTTCGGTGTTTTCAGTGTCCGGTACCACGCTTGCGTAATCGATCGAGTCGCCGGCCGATACGTCCTCTCCACTGCGCCGTGCCCGAAAGACACCGTCAATACCCAACAGGCCGAGCAAGCCGTGATTGCCGAGTTTCGAGGCGTCATAACTGCTGACGAAATAGGCGGCATCGACCTCGACCATGGCGATCCCGGCGAACGCGCCATCCCCGCCATCGAGCCGTCGGCTGAAACGCAACTTCCACTCCCCCGTCACCGGGCTTTTCCACGGACGGCTGATCGACAGCGCCGTGTCCGGGCCCAGCGTTTGCAGCTCATCCTTGGCCATTCGGCTTCCGGCTTCGCTCGGCTGGGTACTGGCGACGACCCGGCCGCTGGCATCGACCACACTGACGTCGAACAAGTAGGGAGAAGGCAACAAGGCGCGAGCCTTGAGCTTGGGCAGCGGGTTGGGCTCCCGCTCGGACTCGTAGGTGTACTTGACGAGCTTGAGGGTCTGATCGATTTCACGCACTGCCCGCAGGATCTGCGCCTCGTAGGTGGCGCCGATTTCCAGGCTCGCCTCGGCGATCCCTTGCTGCGCGCGGGCCTGTTCGACCTTGATCAGGTACAGGGTGCCTGCCCAGATGACCACCAACAGCAGAACGGCCAGCAGCGGGAACAGGATGTAGGCTTCCCTGGCCTGGTCGAAGCCGCGCCGAAACCAATGGCTCGTCCCATCGGCCAGGGCGCTTTCACGATGAACGATATCCGGGGCCGACGTCATTACACTCGCCCGTTGGATCGCCATGGTGTGCTCCCTGCATTGTTCACTGCTGACGGCCTGCGGGTATCCGATGCAGCTACGGCGCGAGGCGTCCGCAGTCCCTGATCGCCGGTACGGAAAGATTCCGGGTCTGCTGAAAACTATAGACCACAAACCGCACCCGCCATGGCCAATCGCGCGTCGACCGTGGCTTTGCGTGGGGTGTGAATGACGAAGTGCAGTTGACGCCCCTGACTTATTGGTCCAGTTTCTAATGCAACCGAGCCCCGCAGTTTTCGTGCAGGACGCTAAGCTTGATAAACCCGGTTCGTTAATCAAAGGGTCTTTGCAAGCCTATGAATGATGTCAGTAGCCCCTCCTCCCCTGCCATTGGTCACCCATGGTCGTTCCTGTGTCGTTGATTCCCCTGGTGGTGTGTGACGACTCCAACATGGCGCGCAAACAGGTGTTGCGTGCACTGCCGACAGACTGGCCGGTTTCGGTCACCGAGGCGAGCAATGGCCGCCAGGCCATGGACGCCATACGCCAGGGCCTGGGGCACGTGGTGCTGCTCGACCTGACCATGCCGGAAATGGATGGCTACCAGGTATTGGGCGCCTTGCGCGACGAAGGATTGAAGGCGCAGGTCATCGTGATTTCCGGTGACGTCCAGGATGAGGCGGTGCGCCGCGTACATGAGCTGGGCGCGCTGGCGTTCCTGAAAAAACCGTTCGATGAAAACGACCTGCGCCAGACGCTGGCGCGGCTGGGGCTACTGGCCCAACCCAGCCAGGTGCCGTTGCAGAATCGTTCGGTCACGAACACGGCCATCAGTTTCCACGATGTGTTCCGCGAGACGGTCAACGTGGCCATCGGCCGGGCAGCGGCCCTGATCGCCAAGGTGCTGGGGGTCTTCGTGCAATTGCCGGTGCCGAACGTGAACCTCCTCGAGGTCGGGGAGTTGCACATGGCCTTGACCGACGTCGGCAGCTCCCAGCAACTCACCGCGATCTGCCAGGGGTTTATCGGCAGCGGCATCGCTGGCGAAGCCCTGTTGATCTTCCATGACTCGGAAATCGCCGACATCGCGCAATTGATGCAGCGCCAGAGCGCCGACTATTCGGACCTGGAGATGTTGCTGGACCTTTCCAGCGTCTTGATCGGCGCATGCCTGAGCAGCATTGCCGAACAGATCGACGTGGTGTTTTCCCAAGGCCACCCGCAGATTCTCGGCCAGCACGCGGCCATCGAGGAACTGATCCGGGACAACAGCAAACACTGGAAAAAGACCCTGGCGGTGGAAATCAGCTACAGCCTGGAAGGGCACGATATTCGTTTCGACCTGTTGCTGTTGTTCACGGAGGACTCCGTCGAACGGTTGACCCACAAACTCGCCTACCTGATGAACTGAGCCATGAGCGAATCCATCGATCTGAACGAATTCCACTGGTTGCTGGCCATCGTTCAGAGCATCGACGTCGGGGTGGTGGTGCTCGACCGCGAGTACCGCGTGCAAGTCTGGAACACCTTCATGGAGAACCGCTCCGGGGTGCAGCCCAAGGACGCGCACAACCAGCATTTTTTCAGCCTGTTCCCTGAAATCGATCGCCAATGGTTCAGCCGCAAGGTGGAAAGCGTCGCGACCCTGGGCACGCCAGCGTTCACGGTCTGGGAGCAGCGCCCGTACTTGATGCGCTTCAAGAGTTACCAGCCGATCACCGGCCAGGAAGCGTTCATGTACCAGAACACCACGCTGTTGCCGCTGCGCTCGCCCGACAACACCATCAAGCATATCTGCCTGGTGATCTATGACGTCACCGACGTCGCCACCAACCGGCATCAGCTCCAGGCCGCCAACGCACAGCTGCAGCGACTTTCCAGTACCGATCAGTTGACCGGCCTGTACAACCGCGGTTATTGGGAGGGCAATCTGAAAGCCGCCTACGCCCGGCACCAGCGCTATGGCCATGCGTTGAGCCTGGTCATGCTCGACATCGATCATTTCAAGCGGGTCAACGACACCTACGGCCACCAGGCTGGCGACAAGGTCATCGAGCACGTCGCCAAGCTGCTGCACGAGCATGTGCGCGAGTCCGACGTGGCCGGGCGTTATGGCGGTGAAGAGTTCGGCGTAGTGCTTTCAGACACCGACAAGGCCGGCGCACAGATTTTCGCCGAACGCCTGCGCAAGGCTATCGAAGCGCTGGAAGTGCAGTTCAACGACCAGACTATCCGCTTCACCGTCAGCCTGGGAGTGGCCGACCTGAGCCAGCCCTCGAACGACCACGCCGAGCTGATCACCAGGGCCGACCAGGCGCTGTATACCTCGAAGAAGACCGGGCGCAATCGGGTGACGGTGCATGAATAGCGAGCCCACTTTTTTCCAGGATGACGGTGAGATTTGACACCCACTACACCCCCCTTGTGGGAGCGAGCTT
>NZ_JACNDD010000109.1:0-22486 GCF_017351395.1 Pseudomonas sp. FW305-28 | reverse complement strand
CGGTGGGTCAGCTTGCATTGATGCTGGATGCAAGACCGTCATCGCGAGCAAGCTCGGCTCCCACAGGGGGAGCTCCACAGGCTGCAACATCAGTTGTCGCTGCTGATGGCGGCTTACGGATAGCTGAAGCTCTTGACCAGCGTCAGCTCGCCCACCGCCCGCATCGGCACGACGAAGGTTTCCATCTTCTCGTTCGGCGTGCCTTCCTCCGTGATCACGGTGACCTGCGCGGTGGTCAGGGCTTGTTGCGCTTGCTCTCCACCACCCTCACCCTCTTCGCCGTCCTCTTCACTGCGATAACCGCCGCCGTAGTAGTTCACATACACCAGGTACTGGCCTTTGATCGGCGCCGGCATGGCGAAGATTTCCGGGCCGTAGCCGGTGGTGACGTCGACGTCGAGGGCGGCTCCGTTGGCAGCGGCGCGGTCGCCGTACCAGATGTGCGCACCATCGGGGGTGACCAGGTGCAGGTCCAGGTCGGTGCCGTCGCTGTCCCAGGTCAGCAACACCCGCAGCTTGGCCGGCGTGGCGCCGCCACTGGTGTTGAGAAATTGCGTGCGGTGGCGCTGCTGGCCGTCGGCGCTGCGCACTTCCACGCTGTTGCTGCCGTTGGGGAACGAGAACGGCCGGTCGAAGCGACCTTCGCCATCCAGCTTCAGCGGCAAGCTGACACCATTGACGATCAACTGACCCGGCGCATTGCTGTCCTTGGGCGCGCCTTTGATCTGCCCGGTAATGCGGGCGGTGTTGGCCTGGCCTGGGGGCGTGTTGACCGACGAGGCCGGGTAGTTGACGGTCTGGCTGAAGCTTTCGCCTTCACCGCCCGGCGCCCCGCTGCGCCAGCCGCCAACGGGAGTGTCGAGCTTGATGGCGTCAGCGGCCATGGCCGGAGGCAACGCGGTCAGGGCGCAGAGCAACAGCAAGACCTGTGGATAACGGAGTGTCATGGTCTATTCCAGCAAGAGGTGACGGGCGAGCCCTTCGATATAGGTTTCGTCCTGGCCGTTGGGGTGAGCTTCGAAGGCCAGGTGCAGATATTCATGGGTCAGGTCGAGGCGGTCTTGCAGCGACAGCACGCCGCGCACATAGATGCGCTGGCGCTCGCGGTCGACATACGGCCGGCCAAAGGCAACGCGACAGACGGCGAAAGCGCTGATTTCGTTGTAGCCCACTTCACCTTCCAGCCGCTCACGCCAGCCCCGGCGCTGCTTGAGCAGCCAGTCCTGGGCGGCGGGCAGCGCCTCGCAGGACGCCACCGGATTGTCCCAACGGCTTAGGCTGGCACGCGGGTAGGCGTGCAGCAGGATGGCGTCGTAGCGTTGACCGGCGTTGGCTTGCTCTACGGCTTGCGCCCAGGACAGCTTGTCCGGGCCGGGCTGGTCGGAGTGGTAGGTGACGTCGGTGCCGGCCAGGACCAGGTCGCTGGTCCAGGCGGCAATGGCGCGGGTTTCAGGCGCCGCCGGGCGCGGCGCGACGCGCTGGCGATGGCTGCTGTCGTCGATGCTCAAGCAATCGCCGTTGCGTTGGGCGTTCTGCAGCAGATAGGTGCGGATCGCCACGGCCAAGGCCTTGGCGGCTTCGACGGGCTCGGCCTTGGCTTCGCGCTGCAGGACCCGGGCGACGTATTCCTCCCGGTCCAGGCGCGCCACCAGCTTGCCGGGCATCAGGAACAGCTCGCCATCACTGTGGATGTCCAATTGGTTGCCGTTGGTGAATTCGACGCGGTAGTCACCGCGCAATTGACCCGGCGCGGCAGGCCGGTCACCGGCCATCACCCGCTGCCAGGGATAGCGGGCAAACAGGCCGACTTCCACGCAACGCCCGGTTTCCGCCGGCCAGCGCGACGGCAATGCCGCCGCCAAACCTTCGCCGTAGACCTTCAGGACCTGCTGGCTGGTGCCACGGCCACCGGCCCACACCGGGGTGCCGTCGGCCAGCCAACCGGCGAAACCGCCTTGTCGGGAGGAAGGCCCCTGGTCACCCAGCCAGCTCCAGGTCTTGACCCGCAGGCGACTGCCCAACTCGCCGACCAGCCGCCCGTCCGCCGCGCCGAGCACCACATCCAGCAGCACCCGACGGGCCTGGTCCTGGGCCGGCAGCATGGCCAGGGCCTTGAGCAGTTCCGCGACCGACACCTGCGTCTGGGGCTGCAAGGTCGACAGGTCCAACAACCAGGCCGGCGCCTGGCGGGCCTGCCAGTAAGCGCGCCAGTTCGAAGCCGACAGCCCGAGCCGTTGCGGTTCGAAATACAAACCGCAGGATTTCACCAAGGCTTGATCGCGACCGATGCTCTGCCCGGCATTGCAGCAATAGACCTCTTCCTTCGACTCGCCGCGGCACTCATAGACCGGCTCGCGAGCGTTGGTGTCCACCAACCAGGCGTAGACAAACAGTTTCCACAGACTGCCCAGTGGCGCCTGCAAGGAAGCAGGCAGCGGCTGGCGATCCAGCACCTGGGCCTGGCTCACTCGCAGCAATTGACCGTCGAAGGCCAGGCGCAACGGCTCGTCCTGCGCCGTTGCCAGCGCAGGGATCAAGCACAACAACCACCCAACCCACCGCCCGCGCATGTCAGTTGACCGTGACCTGACCAAGCGCAGGTTTCTGTTCACGAGCCTGATTCTGCGGCGCGTAGACCTGGGTGAAGCGCACCGGTGGCAAGGTGAACTGGCCCTTCTGGGAGAAGCGCACCAAGTGCCGCAGGCGCAGCTCGCCACTGAGGGCGTCCACCGGTACCGCGTACGCCATCTGGCCGGGCTCGAAGCGGGCCTTTTCCAGGGACGTCGGTTCGCTGTCGGCCTTGCCCATCAACTGGATGCCCCACGTGGTGCGCTCCACATCGGCGCCCGGCGGCAGCGGCACTTCGAGCATGCCGTAGCGCAGCGGCGTCGAGGCCTTGCTGTTGATGATCACTTCATCCAGATAGAGGCTGTCGCTGGACAACGGTTTGTTGCCCACGGCTTCGAGCTTGAAGGTGAAGGCCTCGTCCCCCGGTACCAGGCGCGACAGGCGCCGGGTGATGGACACCGCCATTGGCGCTACCGGTGGTTGCTGGCTCTGGAAGCTCAGTGCCGCTTGCAATGGGCGCTCCTGGGCACCGGTCAGGGTCAGCGTCGTTGGAAGCTGCACGCCCTGCCACTGCCAGTAGGTTTCACCGGTCGCGCCCTGCTTGGCGGCCCAGCCTTCGCCCGGTGCCAAGGCCACGGCCGGCGCTGCCTGTTCGATGCTGCGCTGCAACCAGGTCAGGGCCAGGGCCCGTTCCAGGGTGGACTGCTGTGGCAACACGCGCTCCAGCAGCGCGGTGGCGCGGGCCTGATCGAAGCTCTGCAACGACAGCACCAGGGCCTCGACGAACGGCTGGGAGCTGAGTTCCAGTTGCTGTTGCGCCGCATCGGCTTGACGGCTGAAGGCCGCCGGCAACGGCACCTTGGCCTGTTTCGCCAGGGACGCGGTCAGGACACGGGCGCTGGCCAAGCCAAGGGCCGAATCCGGCGCGTACATGACCAGGCTGTCTTCACCGCTGTCCAGCACGCTCTCGGTGCTGTCTTCACTGGCCTTCGCCAGATCGTCCATCAGGCCGCTGAGCAAGGTGTTCACCGGCAGTTGCATCTGCTTGGCGAACGACAGGATCAACGCCCGTTGCAGCAGCGGCGTATCTCCGGCCTGCTTGGCGTAGACCTCCAGCACCCGCTGCCAGTGTTCCGGCGGCAGGCTCAGGGCCAGGGCCTGGCTGGCGTGCCAGTCGGCGTAATAGGCATAGGCGGTGAGGAAGGCATCCGGCTCACCGTCCTGGCCCCACCAGGTGAAGCTCGCCGACGGCCCGGCCATCTGCACCAGGCGCAAGCGGCTGTTTTGCATGATCAACCGCAAGCGGTCGCGGATCTGCGGGTTCGACGCCAGGGTCGGATAGGCGATGCTCAACGGCAACAGACGGCTGGCGGTCTGCTCGACGCCTCCGTACGGGTAGCTCAGGAGGTCGTCCAGGGCTGAACGGAACAACGCTTGCGGGCTGTCATCCAGGCGCAGGCGAATATCGCTGGCGTCGGCCGGCAGGGTCAGCGGGGTGTCGGTGCCCAACACGTCAACGCGCTGGCTCTGGGTGACTTGCCAGCCGTTGCCAATGGCGTTCAAGTGCATGGCCAGGGCATCCTGGGTTTCGCCGTTCAACTGCAACTGCACGCTCAAGTCGCCACTGCTCAGCTCCATGGCTGGCAGCGCCACGTAGTTGATGCCGTTTTTCAGCTCCGCCACCACACGCTGTTCAGCACCGGCGTAACGAATCAGCAGTTCGGCCTTCAGTGGTTTTTCCGATTGGCTGAACGCGAACAGGCCCAGTTGCGGCTTGTCGCCCGTGCGGAAACGGGTCGGGCCGCTCCACTTCAGGTACAGCGGTTTTTCCGAGGCGATGAACTGTTTCTTCTGCCCCACCTGGCCGTCGTCAGCGATCGCCTTGGCCGTGATGCGCCAGCGGGTCAGGGAGTCCGGCATCTTGAAGGTGAAGCGCGCCTTGCCGCTGGCGTCGGTGACCAACTCCGGCTGCCAAGCGGCGGTGTCGACGTCTTCACGCCGCGGCCGCTCCAGCACCTTGACCCCACGTTCGCTGCGGTTGGCCTTGCCCGGCGCACCGGGGCTGCCTGGCAGCGCCACGTCGTAGCTGATGAACGACAGGCTGGCACTGGTGCGCACGTTGTTGCGGCGCGGGTGATAGAAGAACTGGTCGATGGTCGGCGCGACTTCCGGTTGCAGGGCATAGACCATTTCGTCCACCACGCTGACCGTCAGGTGCGCCGGGATCGCCTTGCCGGCGAACTGGGTGCTCAGGTCCACGGTCACCGTGTCGCCGGGGCGGTAAGTCGCCTTGTCGGTGACGACGGCAACGTCGATCTGCGGCGTGACCACCTTGATGCCGGCGTTCTGGAAGCTGTACTGGCCGCCCTTGGTGTACAGCACCGAGAAGGTCAGGTTGGGCGCAAAGCTATCCTTCACGGCGATGCGCGCGCGGTATTGGGTGTCGCTGAGTTTTTCCATCTTCAGCCAGTCGCCGCCCTTGGACAGCAGTGCCGTGGCCTCGACCTTGTCCCGCTCCAGCGACAGCAACGCATCGCTGACCGGTTCCGGGAAGGTGATCAGCGCCAGCGCTTCGTCACCGGTCTTGTATTCAGGCTTGTCGAAGACGATCTCGACCGTGCCCGGCACGGCCTTGATGCCTTCACCGGTCACCGCATGGGCGGCGGCGCCGATGACCCGGCCATGGTCGTCCTTGAGCGTCAGGTTGTAGGTGCCCGGGCGCTCGAAGGTCAGGTTGAAGCCCTTGTCCTTGGCCGCCAGCTTGCCTTCGCCGGTGCTCTGGTCTTCCAGGCGCACCCAGGCGTAGCTGCCGGGTGTCACGGCCTTGGCTTGCTCGTTGCCACCTTCGTTGGCGTAGCTGAACGCCACTTTCTGGCCGACGGCGCTGAACCGCTGGGGAGCACTCAGGCGGAAGTTCGCCGCGCCACGGTCGATGAGGATTTCCTTGGTGGTCTTGACTCGATACGCCGCACCATCGCTGGCGAACACGGTGAGGGTGTAGCGGCTCGGCTTGTCGGCGGCCGGCAGGTCGAGGGTCGCGTTGCCCTTGGCGTCGGTGGTCACTTCGCTGCTGGTCAGTTCCACCGGGAATTGCCCCAGGTATTGCAGCTCGTTATCCACCATCGACAGTTGCTGGGCGCGCAGGCTCAGGCTCACTTTGGCATTCACCACGGGCTTGCCGTCCGGGTACAGCAACACGAGGTTGCCCTTGACCGGCTCGCCGGTCCGGTAATCCTGCTTGGCCAGGTTCAAGGCGATCTCGAAGTGCGGCTTGATGTATTCGGCCACGCGGAAGGCGCTGCTGTAGAGCTGGTCCTTGTAGCTGAAGCGCAGTTCATAACCGCCGGCCACGGCGTTTTCCGGCAGTTGGAAACGACCTTGGGTGCCGGCCTTGGCGTCCAGCTTCAGGGCCAGGGTTTGCAGCGCGGTGCCGGTGGCGTCCAGCACGCTGACATTCACGTCGGCGGCGGTCGGCTGTACCGAATCACGGGCGTTCTTGAACTCACGGCCAACGATTTTCAGCGACACCCAATCCCCCGGGCGGTACAGCGGCCGGTCGGTGAAGGCATAGAGTTTGGTGTCGTAGATTTCGCTGTCGTAATAGAAGTTTTCCGAGACGAATACCCCGCCCTCCTCGTCTTCACCGATCACGAACGAACGTTCCGGACTGACGTGCTTGAGGCGCAGCAGACCGTCTTCATCGGTGGCACCGCTGCTCATCACGCCCAGGCCGTCGGTCCACAGCACATTGACCTTGGGCACCGAACGCCCTTCATGCTTGCGTGCGGCCCAGACCAGCAATTCGTCGCCGGCAATCTTGCTCACGGCCACGGTGTTGGAGACGAAGACCATGGTGGTCGCGCGGTATTTGCCGATCAGCGCTTCCACCAGGTACAGGCCCGGCTTCAACTGGCCCAGCGGCACATAGACATTGCCTGGCGCGACGCTGACGAACTCACTGGAGGAACCGGCCAGGTTGACCCCGGCTGGCGGCTGGATCGGCTTGGCCTGCCACAGCGGATAACGGAACTGGCTGACCACCGGCAAGCCCGGGATCAAGGCGAACTGTGCCGGCGCTTCATACGGCGTCGGCGCGACCAGGGCGTCGCCAATCTTCAATTCCGGCACTTCTTCGGTGACTTGCTGGCGGGACTCGTAGGAGAACGCCCGTTGCATCACCCGACGGGACTTGCGGTACCAGTTGTCCCACAGGTACGCGAGGGTGTTCGACAGGCCTTCGCCCTTGAACTGGCCGTCGCTGACCACGCGGTGCAGGTTCTTCTGGCGCTTGAGGAAATCCAGCGGTTTGTCGATGCGATAGACGCGGATGTCGGCGCCGCCGTAGGGCTCCATGCGGAACCGACGGTAGTCGCGGCCCGGCGCTTCGAGGCGAACCATGGCCTGTTCGTCGCTGGCGAAGCTGCTGTCGGCCAGCAGGAAGAAACTTTCACCGGCCACCGGCGTGTAGCCGCTGGGCTCCACCGTGTCTTCGGCATTCACGACAGGTGCCAGCAACAAGGCGAACAGCAGGGGCAATTTTGAACACAAGCGCAACATGCGGGCACCGGTCATTGGGAGAGAAAGTTGAGTCGATAGACGCCGATGAAGTTGGGGTTGGCTGCGTCGGGTATCCATCGGGTGTCCTTCCAGTTCATGAGTTGTTGCAGGCTTGCGGAGCGCATGCCGTTGTCAGTAGGGGTTGTAGTGCCGGTGTGATAGGCGATGTAGCGGCCCATCCAGATCATCAGGTGCTGGTCGTCGCCCTGGTCGAAGAACATCAGGTCGCCGGGACGGGCCTGGGCGACATCGCGGCCCACCAGGCGACTGTTGAACTGGATCAGCTTGATGGCGTTGACGTAGGGCCCGACCTTGCCGCCGCCCTGCTGCCATTGCTGGGCGAGGCGCCGTTGCGCATCGCTGAGCGGCAGTTCCGGCGGCAGGTAGCGATTGGACAGGCCATTGCTGCGCAGCCATTTTTCATCGTGGACCTTGAGCGCTTCGTTGGCGGCAAAACGCACCAGCCCGGCGCAGTCCTGCTGATACCAGCGCGGGCTCGGGCCTCTGCTCAGTTGTTCCTGGGCAATGCGCACGAACCAGGCGCGAAAGACCTGGGATTGCTGTACATCCAGCGCCGGCGCCTCGACGGCAAGCGCCGGCCCGCCGAGCAACAACGCCAGCAGCAACGTCAACGCGGGGTTGCGGATCAGTGCTGTCACAGCGCTTTCCATTCCAGCGGCAGCCACTGCCAGTGACCATCCGGCTCGCTGCCTGCAGGCAAGGTCAGCGCGTACTTGCCATAGCCACCGAGGGTGCGCAGTTTCGGGATCAGGTAGGTTTGCGCGGCGTTGTAGAACACCGGTTCCATGTCCTGGGGCAAGCTGTCGAGGGTTTCACGCTGCATCAGTTGCGCCATGGAATCCGGGCCGAAGTAGACCGGCATCAGCAGGTCCTTGGGCACGACGTCGGCCATGGGCGGGAAGCGTTTGTCGAGGGTGCCGAGGGCCTTGTCCACGAGTTTGTCATCGAGGGAGAACAGCAAGGTCGAACCATGGCGTGCCAGGCTGACCCGCAGGAACGCCTTGCCGGTAATCGCCTCGGGCTGCTCCGCTTCCTTGGCCAGGTAGGGGCCGAAATTGGAGCTGACCTGACGCAACCACTGGTGTGTCGAGCCTTGTTGTTTCTCGACGACCGGGAAGGCATGTTCGGCGACATTGTTTTCGTAGGCGCCGACCATCGAACCGAACAGGTTGCCCAGGTCGGCATCGAGCTTGCCATCGTCTTCATTCAGGCTCGCCACCAACAGCGGCGTGTACAGGCGCGAATCGGCGTACCAGCACAGGCCTGCGGCGCCGGCCACATGGTCGACCATGGCCTGGGCGGCTTTTTCGTCGGCGCCGAGTTTGACCAGCAACGGTTTCTGTTGCTCGGCGGCCAGGGGCAAGGCTACGCAGGCGCTGGCGCCCATGGGCATGGCTTGCCAGATCGGCTTGAAGTCGAAGTCCGGCTGGTTCTCCAGTTCGTCCATGGCCAGGAAGCTGTGCCAGCCCTTGTCGTCCATGTCGAAACGCAAACCGGCAAAGTTCGGGATGAAACGCTGGTAGCCCATGGCGAGCACGCTGGCGTTGACCGAGATGCGTTGCTTGACCTCCGGCGCCTTGGGCGGCAGGCCGAAGGCTTCGGGGAACAGTTTGTCGCCGTTGAGCAAGGCAGCCAGGGCAGTCGTCGAAACGCTGCCCGGTTCAACCGCGGAGCCGCTGGCCGGGTCGTACAGCTTGGTCGGGTTGGACAGCACCACCAGCTTGTCGCCATGGGAGGCGAAGAGCAGGGATTTGCTGGCGTTGTAGCTGAGCTGGTAGAGCGCAACGTCGTCACCGCCGACCTTCAGGTCGCTGAGCTTGCTCAGTTGCGCGTCATCCAGTGCGACTTTCGCCAACGGCTCCAGCACCTTCGCCAGGCCGCCGCGATCCATCACCAACAGGAAATCCTTGAGGCGACCGTCCGCACCGCGCCACAACGCGACATCGGCCGGCTGGTCGAAAAGCTCTTCGATCAGGCTGTCCTGCAGCTTGAGGTCATGCTCGTAGATGATCCGGCGCAGGCTGCCGATCAGCCCGAGGCGGTCGGCGTGGGCCTCGTAATAGAAGACGAAGTCCTCGGTGAGCGTGGCCTTGAGGAACGGCACCGCCAACAGGTCCTTGGGCAACTGGCTCAGGGAATGCGCCTCGAGCAAGCCGTCGGGGCGGCTCAGGCCGAGTTTTTCCAACGCCAACTCCATGGGCGGCGCCTTGGGCTTGGTCATGAACCAGCCCAACCCGGCGGCCACACCCGCGACCAGGCACAGCCCGATCAGTATCGCCGGCCAGCGGCGCACAGGTTTGGCGACAGGGGTCGGCGTGGTCGGGGAAGCAGTGTTGTCGCTCATATTCACAAGGGCCTGTTCATCCGTGGAGCTTAGTAATTGAAAGTCTTGACCAGCAACAGATCGCCAATGGCGCGCAGGGGCACGACAAAGGTCTCGCGTTTTTCATCGACGGTGTTTTCGTTGAGCACCAGGTTGATCTGCGAGGTGATCACCTCGTTCTGGTTGCTGGCCTCATCAAAGTTGTAGCCGCCGCTGCCGTAGTTGCCCCAATAATTCACGTAGACCAGGTAGGTGCCGTGCATCGGCGCGGTCATGGTGAACATTTCAGGGCCGGGGCCGTCGACGCCGTCCGGGTCGAGGCCGCCGCCATTGGTCAGCGCCGGCCGGCCGAAGAACGCATGTTGGCCGTCGGGTGTGACGATATGCAGATCGAGTTCGGCCTGGGGGTCGTCCCAGCCCAGCACCACGCGGATCTGTGCCGGGGTGCGCAGGTTGTTGGCTTCATAGAATTGCACGCGCTTGAGGGAGCGGCCTTCGGAGCTGCGCACCTCGACGCTGTTGGAACCGGCGCCGAACGCATACGGTCGGGCGAAACGGCCCTCGTCGTCGGTATAGAGATTCAGTGGATTGCCGTTGACCGCCAGGCTATGGGGCTGGCGAGCCGTGCCCATGTCCTTGATCCGGCCCTCGATCATCGTGCGGTTGCGCTGTACGCCCCGGTCGATGGGCGGGGTGGGATAGGCGACCTGGGGGTTTTCCGTGCGATCGAGCAGGCCACTGTAGCGCCAGCCCCCGACCGGCTCCGACAGCTCGGCCGAAGGCTCGGCCCACGCCAACGGCGCACCGAGCAACACGATCAATAAAGAAAGAAAACGCACGTATGCCTCCTGCCATGCACAACGCAACCCGGCGCCCTTCCTCGGCGCTGCTTGTCATTATTCGGGTTTCGTCTGGAGGCCCCGCTACAAGGGGCCGTAGATGGCGCGAAGAGTAGCTATTCGGCGGATTTTCCACAATCGGGGAACACGCGATTCTGTGTGGGAAATCACGTACTGGGAGGTGCGTGAGCCGAATAGCAGGCGTATTCGGCTCACGAAATGAGCCGAATAGCGCTATTATTCGGCTCATTCATCTTTGGACAGGCGCATGGCACCCCATTGGATCTGGCAACAGCCCGACTGGCCCGGCTTCCGCTGGCAAGCTGAAGCATTGGCACCGCTGCTTCGCGAATGCGTGCAGACCCAAGGCCAGTTGCTCGGCATGACGGGCGCGGTCACAGCTTCGCTCAGTGCCCAGAGCGAACTGGATGCCTTGCTGCAAAACATCGTGACCTCCTCGGCTATCGAAGGAGAGCAATTGAATGTCGGCTCGGTGCGCTCGTCCCTGGCTCGCCGCCTCGGCCTGGAACAAGGCGACGACACGCCGGTCAGCCAACGCAGCGAAGGCTTGGCGAACCTCTTGCTGGACGCGACCCGGCATTTCAACCAGCCCCTGACTATCGAACGCTTGCTGGAATGGCATGAGTGGTTGTTCCCTGATCAAACCAGCGACTTTGCCCACCGACAGATCCGCATAGGTACGCTGCGCGGTGACGAACCGATGCAAGTAGTCTCAGGCAGGTTGGACCGCCCCACCGTTCACTTCGAGGCGCCTCCTCGCCAGGGTCTTGAGCAGCAATTGCAAACGTTCATCGACTGGTTCGAGACCAGTCGTCATCAGGCCGACCTCGACCCGTTGTTGCGTGCTGGCATCGCTCATTTCTGGCTCGTCACCCTGCATCCATTCGACGATGGCAATGGCCGCCTGACCCGCACCCTGACCGACCTGGCACTGGCCCAGGGCGAGGCCCAGGCAATCCGTTTCTACGCCATGTCCGTGAGCATCCTCGACGACCGCGCCGGTTATTACCGGATCCTGGAGAACAGCCAGAAGGCCACACTGGATATCACCGCCTGGCTGACCTGGTTTCTGCAGACGTTGTTGCGCAGCCTCCAGCAGGCGATGAAGCGGATCGACAGCGTGTTTTGCAAAGCGAGATTCTGGCAAGCTCATCGCAATAGCGCGCTTACGCCTGAGCAGATCAAGGTACTCAACCGAATGCTCGATGGCGGTGAAAAAGGCTTCGAGGGCGGAATCAGCGCAGCCCAATACCAAGCGGTGGCGAAGGTTTCCAAGGCGACGGCGACCCGCCATCTCGCCGAACTGCTGGAGAAAGGCTGCCTGGAACGAATGCCCGGCGGTGGACGCAGTACCCGGTATCGGGTCAGTTATCCGGCCCGCTGAAATTCCGTGGCGAGGGAGCTTGCTCCCGCTGGGCTGCGAAGCGGCCCCTACCTGCTGGGCTTGAACCGAATTGCGACTGCTGCGCAGTCGAGCGGGAGCAAGCTCCCTCGCCACAAAAGCAGGCCGGTGCAAGCCCGTTGTCCCGCTTCGATCCCCCCTGCCCTGATTTGCCCCAAAACCCCATGTCTGCTAGTGTCGCGCCGGTTTAACAGTCAACCGGAATAGCCGCCATGGCCCGCAAAAAAGCTGCACTGGATTTCGAACAATCTCTGGCCGACCTGCAAACGCTGGTGGAACGGCTGGAGAACGGCGAATTGTCGCTGGAAGACTCGCTGACCGCCTTCGAGCAGGGTATCGGCTTGACTCGCGACTGCCAGGCGGCGCTGGCCCAGGCCGAGCAGAAGGTGCAATTGCTGCTCGAACGCGACGGTGAGCTGACCGAAGAGCCTTTCGACGCGGAACAACCTGAATGATCGGTGCTTATCAGGCCAGCAGCCAGGCCCGGGTCAATGCTGCACTGGATACGTTGTTCAGCGCCCCGAGCCCGGAACTGGCGCGCCTGTACGAAGCCATGCGCTACAGCGTGATGAATGGCGGCAAGCGTGTGCGGCCGCTGTTGGCCTATGCCGCGTGCGAAGCCTTGGGCGGCCAGGCCGAACAGGCCAACGGCGCGGCCTGCGCGGTGGAGCTGATCCACGCGTATTCGCTGGTGCACGACGACTTGCCAGCCATGGACGACGACGATCTGCGCCGCGGCCAGCCGACCACCCACAAGCAATTCGACGAAGCCTGCGCGATCCTGGCCGGCGACGGCTTGCAGAGCCTGGCGTTCAGCGCCCTGCTGGACCCGGCCCTGAGCGACTGCCCGGCGCAGATTCGCCTGGACATGGTCAGCGCCCTGGCGTTGGCGGCGGGCCCCGCTGGAATGGTCGGCGGCCAGGCCATCGACTTGGGTTCGGTGGGCCTGAAGCTGGACCAGGACGCCCTGGAATACATGCACCGGCACAAGACCGGCGCGCTGATCGAGGCCAGCGTCCAACTCGGTGCCCTGGCCAGCGGTCGGTCCACCCCCGAGCAGTTGCAAGCCTTGCAGACCTACGCCCGGGCCATTGGCCTGGCGTTCCAGGTGCAGGACGACATCCTCGACGTGGAAAGCGATACCCAGACCCTGGGCAAACGCCAGGGCGCCGATATCGCCCGGGACAAGCCGACCTACCCGGCCCTGCTCGGCCTCGCCGCGGCCAAGGTCTACGCGCTGGAGTTACGCGACCAGGCCTTGGCCGCGCTGCGACCCTTTGACGCGGCGGCCGAACCGTTGCGCGACTTGGCGCGCTATATCGTCGAACGACGCAGCTGATACAGGGTCAACCCATTCATAAGTGCGTATCGGCCAAGTTCCGGCCTACGCGTGGGCAGCTTGCGATGCATAAGGTAAACTGCCGCCTCTTTCTATACCTATAACGATTCGCCTGATGCCCACGACGTTTCAAGAGATTCCCCGCAAGCGCCCGACCACGCCCCTGCTGGACCGCGCCAACACGCCGGACGGCCTGCGTCGCCTGGGTGAAGCCGAGCTGGAAACCCTGGCCGATGAGTTGCGCCTGGAACTGCTCTATACAGTCGGCCAGACCGGTGGGCACTTCGGTGCCGGCCTGGGCGTCATCGAGCTGACGATCGCGCTGCACTACGTGTTCGACACCCCGGACGACCGGCTGGTGTGGGACGTCGGGCACCAGGCCTACCCGCACAAGATCCTCACCGCTCGTCGCGAGCGCATGAGCACGCTGCGCCAGAAGGACGGTATCGCCGCCTTCCCGCGTCGCTCCGAGAGTGAATACGACACCTTTGGCGTCGGCCATTCCAGTACGTCCATCAGCGCCGCCCTGGGCATGGCGATTGCCGCCCGCCTGCAAAACAGCGAGCGCAAGGCCATTGCCGTGATCGGCGACGGCGCACTGACCGCGGGCATGGCCTTCGAGGCGCTGAACCATGCGCCGGAAGTCAACGCCAACATGCTGGTGATCCTCAACGACAACGACATGTCGATCTCGCGCAATGTCGGTGGGTTGTCCAACTACCTGGCGAAGATCCTCTCCAGCCGCACCTACGCCAGCATGCGCGAAGGCAGCAAGAAAGTGTTGTCGCGCCTGCCCGGTGCCTGGGAAATCGCCCGCCGTACCGAAGAGTACGCCAAGGGCATGCTGGTGCCCGGCACGCTGTTCGAAGAACTGGGCTGGAACTACATCGGCCCCATCGACGGCCACGACCTGCCGACCCTGATCGCCACCCTGCGCAACATGCGCGACCTCAAGGGCCCGCAGTTCCTGCACGTGGTCACCAAGAAAGGCAAAGGCTTCGCTCCGGCGGAGGTCGACCCGATCGGCTACCACGCCATCACCAAGCTCGAACCCCTGGACGCCCCGGCCGCCGCGCCGAAAAAGGCCGGTGGACCGAAGTATTCCAGCGTTTTCGGCCAATGGCTGTGCGACATGGCCGCCGCCGATCCACGCCTGGTGGGCATTACCCCGGCGATGAAGGAAGGCTCGGACCTGGTGGCGTTCAGCGAACGCTACCCGCAGCGCTATTTCGACGTGGCGATTGCCGAGCAGCACGCCGTGACCCTCGCCGCCGGCATGGCCTGCGAAGGCGCCAAGCCGGTGGTGGCGATCTATTCGACCTTCCTGCAACGGGCCTACGACCAGTTGATCCATGACGTGGCGGTGCAGAACCTTGACGTGCTGTTCGCCATCGACCGTGCCGGCCTGGTGGGCGAAGACGGCCCGACCCACGCCGGCAGCTTCGACCTGTCGTTCCTGCGCTGCATCCCCGGCATGCTGGTGATGACCCCGAGCGATGAAAACGAGCTGCGCAAGATGCTCACCACCGGCCACCTGTTCAATGGCCCGGCGGCGGTGCGCTACCCTCGTGGCACCGGCCCGAACGCGACCCTCTCGACCGACCTCGAACCCATCGAGATCGGCAAGGGCGTGATCCGCCGCCAGGGCAAGCAAACCGCCCTGCTGGTGTTCGGCGTGCAACTGGCCGAGGCCTTGAAAGTCGCCGACACCTTGGACGCTACCGTGGTGGACATGCGTTTCGTCAAACCCCTGGATGAAGCCCTGGTGCGCGAAATGGCCGGCAGCCATGACCTGCTGGTGACCATCGAGGAAAACGCCATCATGGGCGGTGCCGGTGCGGCGGTCAGCGAGTTCCTGGCCCGGGAGAACATCCTCAAGTCGGTGCTGCACCTGGGCCTGCCGGACAGCTACGTCGAACACGCCAAGCCGGCGCAGATGCTGGCCGAATGCGGGCTGGACGAGGCGGGGATCGAAGCGGCGGTGCGCCAGCGGTTGCAGCTGTTGGGCCTGTAAGTTCAGCCAACACAGATCCCCTGTGGGAGCGAGCCTGCTCGCGATAGCGGTGTGTCAGCCAATGGATGACTTGACTGATCTTCCGCCATCGCGAGCAAGCTCGCTCCCACAAGGGGTTTGTACAGACCAGAAATGTCCGGAACCCCATGAAACTCCGCCTCGCCCTCACCCTGTCCCTACTGCCAACCCCCGACCTGCTGGCCGACACCTTCGAACGCGACCAGGCCTTGAAGCTGCCCGACATCGTGATCAGCGCCAACCGCCAGGTCGAGGCCCGCAACGACAGCAGTGCCGCCAACACCGTGTTCACCCGCGACGACATCGAGCGCTTGCAACCGACCAGTGTCACCGACCTGCTCAGCCGCGTGCCGGGTGTCCAAGTGGCGCCGCTGGGTGGGCGTGGCAGCCTGCCGGGGATTTACATTCGCGGGACCAAATCGGCCCAGAGCCTGGTGCTGGTGGACGGCCAGCGCATCGGCAACGCCACTTCCGGTGACAGCAACCTGCAACGCCTGAACATCAACCAGATCGAGCGCGTGGAAGTGCTACGCGGTTCGCGCTCGGTGATCTACGGCGCCGACGCAGTGGGCGGGGTGATCCAGATTTTCACCCGGCGCGGCAACACCCAGGGCCTGCAACCGCGCCTGCACGTGGGGGTCGGCAGCCACCAGACCTGGGAGCGCAGCCTGGGCCTGTCCGGCGGCGACGAGCAGACCCGTTTCAACCTCGGTGCCAGCCTCGACGACAGCGCCGGCAGCAACCGGACCCACGAGTCCTACGCCAGCGACCGCGACGACGATGCCAACCGCAACCAGTCCTTCAGCCTGAGCCTGAGCCATGCGGCCAGCGATGACCTGGAAGTTGGCCTGAACCTGCTGGATAACCGCGGCAAAAGCGAATACGACAACCCGTTCGGCCGCTTCGACCCGAGCACGTTCGAGTCCCTGCCCCAGCAACCCTACAGCGAGTTCGCGGTGAGCAGCTTCAGCACCTATGTGGACGGGCGCATCAACGACACCTGGAAATCCCGCCTGGAACTGGGCCACAGCGAGAACCGCGAAAAGACCTTCGACAAGCTCAGCGATGTCCGCGAAGTCTTCAACACCTACCGCGATTCGGTGACCTGGCAGAACGATGTGACGCTGGACGAGCGCAACAGCCTGATCGTCGGCGGCGACTGGTATCAGGACCGGGTCAACAGCAGCACGCCGTTCGACGAGGACAGCCGCTGGAACCGTGCAGCGTTCATCCAGCACCGCTTCCAGGCCGAAACGTTCTCGACGGAACTGGGCCTGCGTCGCGACCAGAACCAACAGTTTGGCGGCCAGAACAGTTGGAGCGGCACCCTCACCGTGCCGGTCAATCCGGCCAACGACCTGTTGCTGACCTACAGTGAGAGCTTCCGCGCACCGACCTTCAACGACCTGTACTACCCGGACTTCAGCAACCCCGACCTGAAGCCCGAGACGGCCAAGAGCTACGAGCTGCAGTGGCGCAGCCAACTGAGCGACAGCGCCCGCCTGGAAACCTCGCTGTACCGCACCGACCTGGAAGACGCGATCATTTTTGGCCGCGACTCACGCCCGCAGAACGTCGCCTCGGCGCGGATCGACGGCTTTGAAATGGCCTATCTGCAGGATGTCTTCGGCTGGCAGGGCAATCTGGCCCTGGCCATCATCGACCCGCGCGACCGCGACAGCGGTCACACCCTGGCCCGCCGCGCCCGGCGGACCTTGAGCCTGGACCTGGACCGGCAATTCGATCGCCTCGGCCTGGGCGCCACCTGGCAAGCGGTGAGCGGCAGCTATGACGATGAAGACAACCGCAACGCCTTGGGCGGCTATGCCCTGCTCGGGTTGCGCGGCAGTTGGGCGCTGACCCGGGAGGTGAAGCTGGAGATGAAGGTGGATAACCTGCTGGACAAGGGCTACAGCCGGGCGCTGTATAGCCATGATGGCGGGCAGTATGGGTATCGGGAGGAAGGTCGGGCATGGTTGTTTGGGGTGACTTGGACCCCGTCACTCTGATCCAGGAACTGTGGTGTCTGGCCTGGCCTCATCGCGAGCAAGCTCGCTCCCACAGGGATTTCACAACAGGTTAACTGTGGGAGCGAGCTTGCTCGCGATTACAGGCGCCGCGGCCTATCGGTCTGGCGCAATCAACTCACATAGCCGCGCCGTCGCCTCGATCATCTGCCCACTGGGCCGTTCCAGGCCTTTGTCATTGACCAACAACAAGCGCCCCTGCGCCATCGGCCAGGTTTTCCAGGCATCGAGCTGCGTCTGTTCCGTGGCCAGGATGACGTGCGGACTACGTTGCAGCACCGCTTCCACACTCACCTGCGGCGCCGGCACGCTCAGATCGGCAAAAACGTTGTGGGCACCGCACACGCTCAGCGCATCACTGATGATCTGCCCGCCACCAACGGTGTACAGCGGCCGGTCCCAGACCTGGTAGAACACCGGCAACGGCGGGTCCCGGCGATAGCGCTGGCGTAGCGCCTCGAGACGTCCGCGCAACTGCGCCGCCCGCTGCACGCCCCGCTCCGGGCGGCCGAGCTGCTGGGCGATGGCTTCGATTTGCGTAATGAGTTGGTCGAGGCTGCGGGGCTCGGCGACATGGATGGGGATGCCCAGGCCCTTGAGCTGCTCGCGCTGGGCCGGGCCGACGCTGCCAGGCCAGAGCAGGAGCAGATCGGGCTTGAGGCTGAGCAAGCGCTCCATGTCCAGTTGCCCGTAACGGCCTACCGAGGGCACGTCCCTGAGCGCCGGCGGGCGATCCCCGCCATCCAGCACGCCCACCAACAGGTCGGCGGCGCCCAGTTCAACGACGATTTCCGACAGCGACGGCGCCAGGCTGACGACCCGCGAGGCCGCCATCGTCGAGGCGCTGACGGCCAGCAGCAAGACCGCCAGCCAGCGGCTCATCAGCCGAGTTGACGCGGGATGCGGTACAGGTAGAACAACACGGCGGTCGACAAGGCCAGCAGCATCAACGGCACGGCTTCCAGGCCCACGAACACCGCCAGGGCGCCGATCCAGGCTGGCAGCCCGGCCACCAGGAAGGCGGCGCGGCGACGGGCCGCCAGGTCGATCCAGGCCTGGGGCTCTTCGGGTGTGTCGAGGGCTTTCTGGGTGGCGACCAAGGCCTGCTTGTACGGCCCGAAGAATCGCAGGCTGACAAACATCGACGCCAGGCCGGCAATGAACAACGGCATCGCCAGCACCGGCAGAATCGCTTCGCCCTGGCCGAACACCGCATTGATCACAAACAGTGGCAGCAAGGCCAGGGCCAGGTATTTCCACCAACTGACCGACAGCCGCCGCCGAACCTGACCGCGCGTCACGCCCGGTCAACCTCGCCTTGGTGCTCGTTGCCCATCATGTGGTCGAGCTTGCTGGCCTTGGTTGCCAGGTAGAGCTTGTTGTGGGGGTTGTGACCGGTGTGCAGCGGCACACGCTCGGCCACCACGATGCCCATGTCAGTCAACGCCTTGACCTTGCGTGGGTTGTTGGTCATCAAGCGCAGCGACTTCACGCCCAGATGCTCCAGCATCGGCAGGCAGATGCTGTAGTCACGCAGGTCGGCGGCAAAGCCCAGGCGTTCGTTGGCTTCCACGGTATCGGCGCCGCCATCTTGCAGTTCATAGGCGCGGATCTTGTTCAACAGGCCAATGCCACGGCCTTCCTGGCGCAGGTACAGCAACACGCCACGGCCTTCGCGGGCGATGGCCTGCAGCGCGGCCTCGAGTTGCGAACCGCAATCGCAGCGCTGGCTGAACAGGGCATCACCGGTCAGGCATTCGGAGTGCAGGCGACCCAGCACCGGAGAACCGTCGGCGAAATCACCCAGGCTGAGCACGACGTGCTCGCGGCCGGTGGCTTCATCGAGAAAACCATGCATGGTGAATTGCGCAAAGGGCGTTGGCAGCTTGGAAGCGGCAACAAAAACGACAGGCACCGGTGTGCTCCTGATCTAGTACTGGAGTTTCGCAGAGGCGGGCATTGTAACAGCACGTCCCGACCGACGCTTAGGCTGAATTGTCGGCCATAACCATCGAAAAGTTTGATTACGGCTTCGGTGGCTTGCCATTCTCGTCGAAAGGATAGGGTTGCTTCCAGTGTTCGAAAATCGGCTTGAGCTGGCCGCTTTTCACCAGCACTTCCATCCGCCGGTCGAACAGCTCGCTCAGTGCCCGTCCGTTGGCGGTGTTGGCAAAGCCCAGGTAGAGAGGCAAATTGATCAGCGGCGAGAGTTTGAACTGCTTCGGATTATCGGCCTTGGCGAGCACTTCTTCGATTTCCATCGACGCATCAATGTAAAAATCCGCTCGCTCATGGATCAGCATCGGCAAGATACCCACCGCCCGGTGGATCTCATTGAAACGCCGGATGTTGGGCAGGTAGTTGTTGTATTCGTACCCACGCATCCATACCAGCCGATAGTTGCCAATCGTCGCCAGGGTAGGCGTCGGCTTGGAGGCCAACCCCAAGGCATAGATGTGATCGACGTCGTAGTGCCACTTCGGGTAAAGCACGCCTTCGGATTCATCCCGATAGGCGCCGACCTGCACGTCGACCTCGCCACGCTGCACCAACCCGATCGAGCGGGTGTAGGGCACGCTGCGGATTTCCAGCTTGACGCCTTCAGGCTCGAACACCGCGCGCAAGATGTCCCAGCCCATGCCCTGGCCATCGGCCTGGGTGTAATCGGCCCACTCCTCACTCGCCGCGCGAACCTTGTCAGGCTGCGGCGCCGACTCGGCCACCCTCACCCCCACACAGGCTCCTAAACACAGCAACAGCAGTAGTGCGCGGCTTACGCCCATGCCTGGCTCCTTCAGGTGAAACACCACACCAATCCTTGCATTGCCAGCCAGGCGAAAACCCCGGCCAATACATCGTCGAGCATGATCCCGACGCCTCCGTGCACATGTCGGTCGATCCAGCGGATCGGCCACGGCTTGAGGATATCGAAGAAACGGAACACCAGAAATCCCGTCAGCAACCAATACCAGCCTTCCGGCACCAGCCACAAGGTGATCCACATGCCGACCATTTCGTCCCAGACGATGCCTTCATGATCGTGCACCCGCAGGTCGTCCGCCACTTTGCCACACAGCCAGAAGCCAAACAGCATGGTGATGCCGAGCATCAACCAGTAGCCCCAGTCCGGCAACATCTGCCACAACGGAATGAAGGGTAGCGCAACCAGCGAGCCCCAGGTGCCCGGCGCTTTAGGTAAAGTGCCCGAACCAAAGCCAAATGCCAGGAAATGCCAGGGATTGCGCCAGACCGAAGGCGGAACGAACTCTGCCGGGACCTGGTTGGGATGATCTGTCACGGTGTCTCCCGAAAATGTTGATAGCCCCGTACGTGCGGGGTGATGTCGTGCCCGTCGCTGTCCACCAGCGTGACGCCTTGCCCGGCCAGGACGCTGCCGATCACATGGATCGGCCAGCCTGCGGCCTGTAACGCCGACAATCGGCTCGGTGGCAGTGCGAACAGCAGCACGTAGTCGTCACCGCCGCTCAGGGCGGCCTGCGCGGCATCGGCCTCGCCAAGAAACGCGACCAGAGCGCTGGACAGCGGCAGTCGGTCCCGTTCAACCTGCAAGGCTACCCCGGACGCCAGGGCGATATGCCCACAATCGGCCAGCAGGCCATCGGAAATATCCATCGCCGCGCTGGCCTTTCCCCGCAACGCCAGGCCCAAGTCGATCTGCGGTCGGGGTGACCAATAATGAGCCAGTAGTGGCTCGGCAATCCCAGGCTCGGCGCGCCGCTGGCCAAGCACCAACGGCAAGGCGCCGGCGGCATTGCCCAGTTCGCCGCCGACACACAGCAGGTCGCCGGGCTGTGCGCCGCTGCGGGTCAGGGCCTGGCCGGAAGGCACGTGGCCGAACACGGTCATGGTCAGGCTCAACGGCCCACGCGTGGTGTCCCCTCCCACCAACGCCACGCCACAGGCCTGGGCCATCTGGTTCAAACCGCGGGCATAGGCTTGCAGCCAATCGGTGGTCACCGTCGGCAAGGTCAGGGCAAGGGTAAAGGCCAAAGGCTTGGCGCCCATGGCGGCCAGGTCGCTGACCGCCACGGCCAGCGAGCGCTGGCCGAGCAGGAACGGGTCGCAAGGGTCTGGAAAATGCACACCGGCCACGAGCGTGTCGGTGGAGACCGCCAGCTGTTCTCCGAAAGGAGCTGCCAGCAAGGCGCAGTCGTCGCCGATCCCCAGCGCAACGCCCTCGCCGCCCTGCGCGCAAGGCGCGGCGGCGAAGTAGTTACGGATCAGCTCAAACTCACCCATTGGGATAACAAGCGCCAATCAGCGCTTGAACGCCTTCACTTCAGCTTCACGCAGGCGCGGGGCGAGCTTGTCGAGCACACCGTTGACGAACTTGTGGCCATCGGTGGACCCGAAGACTTTCGCCAGTTCGATCCCTTCGTTGATCACCACGCGGTACGGTACATCGACGCGCTTGAGCAGTTCCCAGGTGGACAGGCGCAGAACCGCCAGTTCAACCGGATCCAGCTCTTCGATGGTCAAGTCCAGGCAAGGCGTGAGCGCGGTGTCGATTTCGGTCTTGAACTGCGGGACCCCATGCAGGATCTCGCGGAAATAAGCACCGTCGACATCACTGAAATCGTTATCGACCCGAAACTGCGCTTCGATCTCGTTCAGCGATTGCTTGGCCATGTGCCATTGATACAGCGCCTGGGTCGCGAGCTGACGGGCTTCGCGACGCTTGACGCTTTTCGATGGCTTGCCGGCGTCCGCAGGCTTTGGATCGCGCGGGTTGAAACGATCGCTTTCGTCGCTAATCACTTGGCCTCCAACTGCGCCAGCAGGCTGACCATTTCCAGGGCGGACAGGGCAGCTTCGGCACCTTTGTTACCGGCCTTGGTGCCGGAACGTTCGATGGCTTGTTCGATGGAGTCAACGGTCAGCACGCCAAAAGCGACCGGCACGCCGAATTCCATGGACACCTGGGCCAGGCCCTTGGTGCATTCGCCAGCCACGTATTCGAAGTGCGGAGTACCGCCACGAATGACCGCGCCCAGGGCGATGATCGCCGCATATTCGCCCTTTTGAGCGACTTTCTGCGCAACCAGCGGAATTTCGAAGGCGCCAGGGGCACGGATGATGGTGATGTCGCTTTCGCTCACGCCATGGCGAACCAGGGCATCGACCGCACCGCCAACCAGGCTCTCGACCACGAAACTGTTGAAACGGCCCACTACCAGAGCGTAGCGGCCTTTAGGGGCGATGAAGGTACCTTCGATGGTCTTCAGGGTCATTCGTCAGATCTCTTAAAGAGCCAGAGCGCGTTCTATACGCGCTCCTTCAGTGATATTAGCCACGAATACTGCATCGGAAATCCCGTCATGCTGTTCATTTTCAAG